>DVKQ01000047.1 GCA_018715925.1 Candidatus Onthousia faecipullorum | reverse complement strand
TATACATGACAATAGTCAAGACAAAAGTCAAGTTCTTTCATATTTTAATAGTGAAAGGAGAAAAATATGAATAGAGAAGATTTTTATGATAAATGCAGAGATTGCAATGATTGTTGTTTATGTGAAGTTATTAAATGTTTATGTAATGATTGTACCGGTCCTACTGGGCCAACAGGGGCGACTGGAATAACAGGTCCTACTGGGCCTACAGGAGCAACTGGAATAACGGGTCCTACTGGGCCTACAGGAGCAACTGGAATAACAGGTCCTACTGGGCCTACAGGGGCAACTGGAATAACAGGTCCTACTGGGCCTACAGGAGCAACAGGTGCTACCGGTCCATCTGGAGGATCATTTAATGCTGCCGCTATGGTTCATGATGAAAACAATGCTGTTGTACCTATAAATGAAGCTATTAAACCTAGTATAATTAACTTATCAAATGGTATTACTTACGATCCTACTTCAGGTGAATTCATGGTACCACAAACTGGTCAATATCTAATTAACTGGTGGTTCAATGTTAGAAGTAAAAATACTAACACAGAATGTGAACCTATAGCTTTAGGTATTGAATTACATCAAACTACACCTGGATTTAACCTTATCGCTCACTCATCTACTCACAATAGACTTTCTTGTTGTGATACAGGAACAATTAGTGGTAATGCCTTATTTGCTGCTAATGCTAATGATAAGTTTAGATTCGTTAACACTTCTAATACAGACTTCCAACTAGTACCAAATGATCGCTACTCTGCATCATTCTCAATTACAAGAATAAATTAACAAAAAGCTCACATCCTACGATGTGAACTTTTTTATTTGGCATTACCGAATCTTCTATCACGTTTTCTATACTTATCTAAAGATTCTTCTAAACACTTACTATCAAAATCTGGAAAATATGTATCTGGGAAATCATATTCTGCATAACTTGACTGATAAATCATAAAATTACTAATTCGCATCTCTCCACTTGTTCTAATAACAAAGTCAAGTGGTGGTAAATCTTGATAAAGGTTTTTACTTACAACTTCTTTTGTAATATCATCTATTTTTAGAGTACCATCTAATACTTGTTTAGCAATAGTTTTAGTCATATCGACTATCTCATAATCCCCACCATAGTTAAGACAAATATTTAAAATGCCCTTAGTATTATTTTTAGTATCATCTGTTGTCTTGTCCATTGCATCAAGTACACTTTTAGGAAGATTATCACGTCTACCTGAAAACACTACTTTAATATTATTTTTCTTAACTTTTTCTAATTTTGTATTGAATAAAGTTACAAACAACTTCATTAAATATGAAACCTCTTCTTTATCCCTTTTAAAGTTTTCAGTAGAAAAAGCATATAAAGAAACGACTTTAATAGAAGTATTTTTATAAATATAATCAAGTAACTTAATAAGATTATCAGCACCTGCTTTATGTCCTAAGCTTCTATTAAGTCCTCTTTCTTTTGCCCATCTACCATTACCATCCATAATGATTCCTAAATGATTAGGATATACTACATCACTCATAACTACTCCTTATTTTTATTAGTTAAACTTTCATAATAATTATTTCTTTCTTTAGCATTATCTTCATTTTCTTTAAGTAAAGTATCCGCTTCATCACTATTTATAATTTTTAATGATTTATATCTATCTTCTCCTGTTAAATAATCTTGATACTTATTAAAGTCACTTTTACCATCCATCTTAAACTCTTTAGTATCAGGATTATAATGGAATATTGGGAAATATCCACTAAGCATCGCTTTCTTCTCTTCATCAATAGAGTTACTCATTCCTTTTAAGATACCCCAGGCAATACATGGAGAATATGCAACTATTATACTAGGTCCATTATATTTTTCAGCTTCTAACATTACTTTTACTGTAGCGGCTGGATTAGCTCCTAAAGATATTGCACCTACATAAACATTAGGATTAGTTAAAGCAATCTTTAAAAGGTCTTTCTTAGCAGTCTTTTTACCAGATGAAGCAAATTTTGCAACTGCTCCCACTCTACTAGATTTACTTGCCTGTCCTCCTGTATTAGAATAAACTTCAGTATCAAGAACTAAAATATTAACATTTTCACCACTGTTTAATACATGGTCTATTCCGTTATATCCTATATCATAAGCCCAACCATCTCCTCCTACTGCCCATAAAGAAATAGGCATAATATATTTCTTTAGAGATTTTAAAGGCTTAATCTTAGTATGAGGAATAACAGAAAGTAGTGCTTTAGCAGTATCTACATTAATATCATTAACATAATCTAAATAGATATCTTTTTCTTCTTCATCTACTTTAGAAATATTTTCATTTATTATATTTTTTAACTGTTGTTTTTTTACTTCATCAGCTATCTTCATACCAAAGCCAAACTCAGCATTATCTTCAAATAAAGAATTAGCCCAAGGAACACTATAAGGAGTAGATGGACTAGATGCTCCATATATAGATGAACAACCTGTAGCATTAGCAATTACAAGTCTATCTCCAAATAATTGTGTTAATAACTTCAAGTATGGAGTCTCACCACATCCAGCACATGCTCCACTAAATTCAAATCTAGGTCTCTTAAACTGACTACCTTTAACAGTACTAACGCTCATCACATCTTTTTCAGTTACTTCATTAAATAGGTATTCTGTCTCTTTTAATGTAATATCATTAACAATACTTTCTTTACTTACCATCTCAAGGGCTTTAGCACCCTTCTTACCAGGACAAATATTAGCACATAAACCACAGCCAGTACAATCTTTATAACTAACAGCAATAGTGAATTTTAAGTTATCACCTAAATGACTATCTAAAAGATTATCATTTAAACTAGTCGGAGCTTTCTCAACTTCTTCTTTATCAAGTAAAAATGGTCTAATAACAGCATGAGGACAAACTAGAGAACACAAGTTACAACTAATACAGTTCTCGCTAATTATTTTAGGTACAACTTCACTAATATCACGTTTTTCAAGACGTGAAAGTCCTCCTTCAACTGTTCCATCAGGCCTATTTAAGAAAGCACTAACAGGAAGAGTATCTCCTTCTCTTTTATCAATTATATCAAACAAGCTAGAACTAATCTCATTAATTTCTACATAATCATCAGTATTTTCATTTATCTTAAGTAAATGTGTTGTATTAATTGCATTATCAACTGCTTTTTTATTTTTCTCTGCTATATTATTTCCTTTAAGTTTAAATCTACTATCAAGATTATCTTTCATTTTATTAATAGCATAATCACTATCAAGAATATGACCAAACTTAAAGATTAAAGCTTCCATAATAGCACTTATCTTATTACCAAGACCTTCTTTCTTAGCAACTTTATAAGCATTAGTTACATATACTTTAATATTATTATCTAAGATATATTTCTTATCTATACCACTAATCATAGAAAGAATCTCATCATCAGTCTTACTACTATTAAGAAGAAATACTCCATTCTTTTTTATTTTATTAATAAATCTAAACTTAGTAAGATAAGCATCTTGAGTACAAACTAATAATTTAGCTTTACCAACATAATAAGTAGATCTAATAGGAGTTTTAGAAAATCTTAAATGGCTAAGAGTAACTCCTCCACTCTTTTTAGAATCATATTGGAAATATCCTTGAACATAAGCATCAGTAGAATCTCCTGTTATTTTCATTAAATCTTTACAAGCAGAAACCATACCATCACTTCCATAACCATAAACAAGGAATGATGTTTGTCCTTTATGTGGTAAGTTAAACTCTTTATCATAAGGAATACTTAAGTTAGTAACATCATCTTCTATACCTATAGTAAAGTTATGATTAATAGATTCTAAATTATCATATATAGCTTTTATCATAGATGGCGTTGTATTTTTACTAGATAATCCATATCTACCCCCTACTACTTTAATATCACTACCTAATGACTTAATAATATTATCTACATCAAGAAATAGTGGCTCACCTGTACTTCCAGCTTCTTTAGTACGGTCTAATACTGCAATCATTTTAACAGTTTTAGGAATACTCTTTAAGAAATATTCTCTTGAAAAAGGTCTATATAAATGTACTTCTACTACTCCAACTTTTTCTCCGTTGTCATTTAAGTAATCTACTACTTCTTTAATAGTCTCACAAACACTACCCATAGCAACTATTATTTTAGTAGCATCCCTTCTTCCATAATAGTTAAATGGAGCATAGTTTCTTCCTGTTATTTTATTAATCTCCTGCATATATTCGTTAACGATATCAGGTAACTCTAAATAATATTTATTTCTAACTTCAGTCGCTTGGAAATATATATCATCATTTTCACTAGTACCTCTTGTTACAGGGTTATCTGGATGAAGACTTCTCTTACGAAAAGCATCAAGAGCCTTCTTATCTACTATTTTTTTTAATTTATTAGTATCAATAACATCTATTTTCTGTAACTCATGACTTGTTCTAAAACCATCAAAGAAGTTAGTAAAAGGAACTCTACCTTTAATAGCAGAAAGATGTGCTACTCCAGTTAAATCCATTACTTCTTGAACTGAAGATGACGCAAGTATTGCAAAACCAGTACTTCTTGCAGCATAAACATCTTGATGATCACCAAAGATTGATAAGGCGTGAGTTGCAAGACTTCTTGCAGCGACATTGATAACGCAAGGAAGTAATTCCCCTGCTATTTTATACATATTAGGTATCATTAATAAAAGGCCTTGACTAGCAGTATAAGTAGTAGTTAAACATCCAGCCTGCAAAGAACCATGAACCATACCAGCAGCCCCTGCTTCACTTTCCATTTCTACTACTTTAACAGGTTGATTAAAGTAATTAAGTTTACCCTCATTAGCCCATTTATCAGTAAGTTCTGCCATAGGAGATGCAGGAGTTATAGGGTATATACCTGCAACTTCTGTAAAATTATATGAAACATAACTACAAGCTTCATTTCCATCCATTATTTTTTTCATATATCATCACTCTTTTCTATCGTTTCTAAAATAATTATATAATAAAATTATATTTTTATCTATCTATTTAGAAAAAATTACAGGATAAGTAAATGAAAAATTAAGTTAAAATTTTGACAAAAATTAATATTTATGATACTATGAATATGTAAAAGAAATTTACATACAATAAAAAACGAGGAACACTTAATATTCGCGTGTTGAGTGTACCTCCAATTATATTTTTTAGAGACACCTAATTCAATAGTTGCGAGTTAGGTGACTTTTTCTTTTCTATATCAAGGATAAAAGTAGCAGAAGGTTCTGAAAAAGGATAATAATTACTAAAGATAAAATTAGAAA
>DVKQ01000046.1 GCA_018715925.1 Candidatus Onthousia faecipullorum | reverse complement strand
GTTATTATTCTCTTTATAAAATTCATTAAGTTTTTTATGAGACATAACAGGTATAAAAGATGTTAATCTATCTACTTTATATAAAGGTACATTAAATATACGAGAAGTATCTCTTAATACTTGTTTTGCAGCAAGAGTACCAAATGTAACAATACCAGATACACGTTTTTTACCATATTTATTAGTAACGTAATTAATAATATCATCTCTATATATATCAGGTATATCTGTATCTATATCAGGCATTGTTTTACGTTCTGGATTTAAAAATCTTTCAAATAGTAAATTATATTTTAAAGGATCTATTTCTGTAATACCTAAAGAGTATGCCACTAAACTTCCTGCTGCACTACCCCTACCAGGTCCTACTAATATTCCTTTCTTTTTAGCATATCTAATAAAGTCATATACAACAAGAAAGTAATTAGAAAAACCCATATTTTTAATGATATCAAGTTCATAACTTAATCTATCAAGATAATCTTTAGTAATATTATTATTAAGTCTCTTAGTAAGTCCTGCTTTAGCAAGAGAAATTAAATAAATAGATGAATCTACTCCTTTAGGACACTCGTATATAGGAAGTAATAAACTAGCTTTAGGAAACTCTAAATTACAAGCATCTACTATTTTTAAAGTATTAAGAAGTCCTATATTACTATAAGCATTAATAACATCACTATCTTCTATTGCTTTATCTAATATATCATAAGTAACATTATCATTAAGAGTCTTACCATCTCTAATTAAATAAAGATATTTTAAGTAATCACTATCTTCTTTATTTTTATATAAACAAGGCTTTAAATATACTACATCTTTAGTAATAACTAAAGCATCACTCTCTTCTTTCTTATTACTAAAGCCAAGATAAATATCAGTAATTTTATCTTTATATTCTAAGTAAAAGTTTAAACTACTAAACGGTATTAAAAAGAAAAGATTATCTTTATATTTAATAATATCATCTATTGTAATACTATTATCATTTACTCTTGTACATATCTTAATTAGATTAAGATATCCTTGATAATTTTTTATATATAATAGTATTTTATAGTTATTAATAGAAACTTCTAACCCAACAACGGGCTTTATATTCTTAAGATTACATTTCTTAATAAACTCCATTACTCCATACATATTATCATCACAAATAATGGCACTACTTCTATTATTTTTAATATTATAATCTATAATATCATCTATTGTTAAAAGACTAGAAAGTAAAGAGTAATTACTCTTAACATATAACATATTATACATAATAATCACTCTCCTCTCTTCTTTTATAGCATACAAACGTATGTGAGTCAACATAATTTGCACATTTTATTTGACTTTAAGTTATATTTGTGATAAAGTTATAAAGCAGAAACGTTTAGTAAAGGAGGAATTATTATGGCAAAGAAAGTTACTAGCAAAAAGCCTTTAACTGGAAATAGTAGATCGTATGCTTTAAATGCTACTAAAAAACAACAAAAACCAAATTTACAAGTAATAAGACTTGAAGATGGAACAAAAATTAGAATGAGTGCAAGAGAAATAAGAAGTTTAAGAAAACAAGATAAACAAGCTGCATAAAAGAAAAAGATAATCGCCTATTAAGGTGATTATTTTTTATTATCTTTCTAAATAATCTTTTCCTTTATGATTATCATCATCAGGTTCTTCTCTAAGTAAATCATTAAAATTCTGTTGTCTTAATACTTCATATATAACAATAGCCACACTATTAGATACATTTAAAGCTCTAACATTAGATGTCATAGGTATTCTAAGACAATGAGATAGATCATTTTTTAATATTTTTTTAGGAATACCAGTAGATTCTTTTCCAAAGATAAAATATAAATCTAAATTATCTTTATTACTATAATCAAAACTAGTATGTGACCTCCTTCCATATCTAGTCAAATAATAGTAAATTCCTTTATTTTTAGATTTAAAATCATCAAAGTTCTCATAGACTTCATAGTCTAATTTATCTATATAGTTAACAGCACTTCTTTTTAAATGTGCCTCATCTAAAGAAAAACCTAATGGCTTAATTAGGTGTAATTTTGTATTAGTTGCCACACAAGTTCTCATAATATTACCTGTATTTTGTGGTATTTCAGGTTCAAACAAGACAATATGATTCATAACAACTCCACTACTCTTCTGTCCTATCATTAGCATCTAAAAAGTTTAAAGCTTCATCTCTAGTCAAAACTGCACCATTAAGTCCATCTTCAATATCTGTTGCAATACCATCAGTAAATTTAATTAAACAAGGTACCCTATCAATAGAATAATCAGTTCCAGCAAGTAAATCATTTACAAAAGTCATTTTATCTTCAATATCTTCTAAATTAACATAAACTAAATCTTCATAATTATTCTTTTCTAAAGGTGACTTCATAGCCTCTTCAAATTCTCTACAATCATCATCACTAGCAGTACATAAATATAAAATTGGTGATGGATTCTCAGTTAAATAATGCTCTACCTCACTAGGATTAATTTCAAGAACAACATCTTTTAATACAGGTATTTCTTTCTGATATGATTTACAACTATTATAAATACTAGCTAAGTACAACACTAAAACTATTACTACTACATATATAACTACTAAAATTACATAATTCTGTTTTTGTTTCTTTTTACTTTTCATTATCTTCACCTCTAACTTAAGTTAATTGTAACACAAACTTAACCTTTTGCAAATAATAGTTTACAAATTTTAGGCAGAAAAACTCTCTCATTGTAACAGTAGACATAAACTACAAATAAAGGAGGAAAAAGTCATGTACAATAGACCTTACCAAAATAATAATAGAAACGGTTTTATTCCTTTAATAATTGGTGGTGTTATAGGATATGGTATTGGCTATAATAATAGACCTAACTTTTATTATCCAATATATCCATTATATCCTATGTATCCACCATATTATAGAAGATAAGAACTACTTATCTAATAATAGAAAAAGTCCTATGGACTATTTTATTTCAGTTATTTCAACTTCATAACTTCCATTAGGACTTTCTACTGTAATAATATCTCCTACTTTATGATTAAGTAGGGCTTTAGCGATAGGACTTTCATTAGAGATTCTACCTTCAAAAGGATTTGCTTCTTGGCTACCTACAATTTTATATTCATCAGTATCATCTTCATCATCTACATACTTAATAGAAACTGTACTACCAAGACCTACTACATCTTTAGGTATATCTTTGATAATCTCTACATTTTCAAGCATTTTCTCAATAGTCTTAATTCTACCTTCAATTTGTGCTTGTTCATTTTTAGCAGCATCATAGTCAGCATTTTCAGATAAATCTCCTAAACTACGAGCTTCTTTAATTGCCTGTATATTAGCAGGTCTTTTTTCATTTATTAATTCACTTAACTCATTTTTTAAATCATTAAGTCCTTCTTCTGTTAAATAAACTGTTTTTTTGTTTCCCATTATAATCACCTCAAAATTAATAATAATAGGCTAGGTCTCCCTAACCATAATACGAGTAAAATTTTAGCATAATTTTAGCAAAATAGCAAGTATTTTTTTTAGAAATCACTACTAGATATAGTATGCTTTACATCTTAAAATGATACTAAGAATTTAAAAGACATCTAATTTAAAAAAGTTAGATGTCTTTATTATATAGAGATTATAGATGTTTTTTCATAGTATATATCGTTTTCTAGATTCTATATAATTCTTTCTTTATTTAATTTCAGTAAGCCAAAGACTATGTAAATTACAATAAGCATAGATTTTATTATATTCACTACTATAAGGAAAACTTGCTTCTGGTTTATCTTTTGCTTTTAACTTTTTAATCATATAATTATCATCACTTGCAAGAATTATAAAAGAAATATAATGCTCATCAGTCATAGGATGTTCTACCTCTCCTACTTTGATATTAATTATACCATCTTTAATCTCATATACTGGTAAATGCTTTTCAGTTGCAGCATCTACTGTGTTAGCTTCAACCAGTTCCATTTTCTCTCCACAACATACTAAAGCTTCACTTTTATCTTCTAATTTTAATATAACATTTCCACATTTTTTACACACATAAATTTTCATTAATCATACCTTCTTTCCATATTTATTATATTTTTTATTTTTACTTTTTACAAGTAGTAACTAAGTTTTCTAATAGAAAGGCAATAGATAGAGGACCTATCCCTTTAGTCTTAGGTGTGTAACTAATATTATCACTATCTATTAAGACATCTCCTAGTCCTATATCTATAATAGTACTACCATCTTTTAAATCACTACTTTTAAATAAATTATTAACACCAGTTACACTTATCACAATATCACTATTTTTAAGGATACTAACTAAATCTCTAGTCTTAGAGTGACACATTGTAACAGTAGAGTTTAAATTTATTAAAGAACTTACAAGAGGTCTAGAAATATTATAACTTCTACCTATAATAGTAACATTTTTACCACTTAAAGAAATATTATAAAACTCTAATAGTCTAATAACCGCAAGAACAGTAGAATTAACTATATTAGTTCTATTTATAGATAAATTATACTGATTAATAGGATTAACTCCATCTATATCTTTATTTATGTCTATCGCTTCATAACAAGAGTATTTGTCAATACTTTTAGGAAGAGGTTCTACTAATAAAATACCAGTTATCATATTATCTTTATTTAATTTATCTATTAAAGAAGTCACTTCTCTTGTATTAGGATTATCTAATTTATAATGTTTAAAATATATATCAAAATCAAGACACTTATCTATTAGTAACTCACTATATTTAGATTCTTTAAAGGTTATGATTGCAAGAAAAGGTTTATTTTTCTTAAGACTTTTCTTTACTTTAGTAAGTATAACACTAACTAAAGTACTAGAATCTAACACTCTACTCATGATTTTTAATCTCTCTTATTAAAAAGTCATCAGTCATACCAGCGATAAAGTCTATCACCCATCTTTTAATATTAGTAGATTCTAGATAGTTTTTATCTTGATGATTTAAAAATATCTTATAAATAATACTCTCTTTATTATTAGATTTAATATCATCTAAATAGATATTATATAGTTTATTAATACCAGTCTCATAATAATCTAATTCTTCTTTAGTCATAGAATATTTATAAATATTATCATTATTAAATTTCTTTAAAGCAAATAAAGCCTTATAGACTCTATCACTCATCTTAATATAAGGTTTATCTATACTTTCATTAATAATATCTAAGACAATAGTATTAACAATATCTCTATTATTATCACCTAATACATTTCTAATACTTTCTGGTATATCATTTCTTTTAAATCTATCTATCATAATAGCATCTTCTATGTCTCTACCAATATACCCTATAATATCACTAATTCTAACTACACAACCTTCTAATGTCATAGGACGATACTTTTTAGATTTCTCTAAGTCTTTATAACTTTCATTATATTCGGATAAAAACTCATCCTTATCCTTCTTCATTGGTTCATATATAGGACTTAACATCTCTCCATTATGCGTCATAATACCATCTAATGTTTGAAGTGTTAAATTAAGGCCTCTACCGTCTTTAGATACATACATATAATATCTAACCCCTTGGATATTATGAGCGAAATACTCTCCTAACTCTTTAAGCGATAATCTATTAAGTATCGCTTCACCAGTATGTCCTAAAGGTGTATGCCCTATATCATGGCCTAAGGCAATCGCTTCTATTAAGTCTTCATTTAAGTTTAAGGCTCTACCAATAGTCCTTGCAATTTTACTAACCAACTGGACATGAGTAATTCTTCTACTGACATGGTCATTAGAATTTAAGGTATATACTTGCGTCTTATTTAAGTATCTTGTATAAGATAAAGAATGTATTATTCTATCTATATCATGAAAAAATGGAGGTCTAATATCTTCATTTTCCTCTTTAAATCTAATAGCATCACTACTTTTAGTAGCATAAGGGCTTAAATCTTTTTCTTTCCTTAAAAAGTTCTCTTTAGCACTCTCAAAATTATCCATTAAATCACTTCTTCCCTTAATAGTTTTTTTTTAGTCTTAACTATTTCTCTTTTCATCTTAACAAAATTATCAAAATTATCTTTAATATAATTATCTCTATTAAAGCTATAATTAATTTCTACTTTATTTTTTTCCTTAATATCATCCTCATTTAAGTACAAACATTCATCATAATTAACAATATTTAATATTTTATTATCATCTCTTTCAGATTTTAAAACAACAAAATTATTAAAGCCATCTAATTCTTCATAACCATTTTTAGTTTTAGATACTATTATTTTATCTAAAAGCTCAAATTCAATCTCCCCACAACCAAAATCTTCTGCAAGCATAACATAAACTGGAACCATATAATATTCTTTACTATCCATAACTACTTCTTTAACCCCTTTTACTATTTTTTAAACTTCTTATCTTACAACCAATATTTCTTAATTTCTTATTATCTATATTCTTGTAGATATTATTAAACTTTGAATTATCAAAATTATCTACATAATAATCTAAAAACTGCTTAGTTACTAAATTCTTAGGAATAAACTCTTCTTTAAATGTAAATAATGCTACCCCCCTATTTTGTTTCTTAGTCTCTAAAGTATTTCCCCTAATTAACTTTAATCTATTACCATTTACCATTTCTTTAGTTAAAATCTCTATACTAAAATAACCTGTTAAAAGCTCTTTTGCAAATAGATGGTATGGTGTTACAACAATATAATCCAACTGATTATAACTTACTAAATCTTCTTGTAACTCATAAACCGGGACTTTATAATATCTAAACATAACAATTATCCTTTCTTTATTAATCTTATCATAGAATAAGGAATAAGTCTTGTATCAAATGGTAACTTTAATATTTCTTCAGGATGTCTTGCAACATTAATCTCTTCATTATCTTCATTATAGATAGTTTCTATTTTATATTGATAAATCTCCCCACCAGGTGTAAATATCTCCACTTCATCACCTATTTTAAAGTAGTTACGTTCTTTTAAAACAATAGACTTCATTTTTTCATCATAACCTATTATAAGGCCTAAATACTCTTGATTAGATACTTCTTGTCTACCTGTATAATACTGATCAGTTACATCTGCTAGATGATTAAAATACTGTGTTGTTGTATCACGATTAGCGACAGAATCAAGGCGTTTTTGATACTCAATTAATTTATCTTTAGTTAAAGTTTCATCATAAATACTATCTATTAAGAATCTATAACTACCAATAACTGTGGCAAGGTAATAAAGACTTCTCATTCTACCTTCTACTTTTAGAGAACTAACTCCAATATCTATTAAATCTTTAATATAAATAGACATATTAAGGTCTTTAGTAGCAAGAGTAAATTTATCTTCATTATTATAATCAAAGGCAAAACGACATACTTGGGCACATCCTCCACGGTTTGCATCACGATTTGTAACATAATTAGATAAAGCACATCTACCACTAAAACAAGTACACATAGCCCCATGAATAAAGACTTCTGTCTCTAGATTAGGAATACTTGATATTTCTTTTATCTCACCTTTAGATAGTTCTCTTGCAAGAACAACTCTACTTGCTCCCAAGTCCCTATAAAACTTAGCACTGCTTATATTAGTAATAGAGTCTTGTGTCGATATATGAACTTCTACAGATTTATAGTTATCTATAATGTATTTGGCAAGATATAAATCACTAACAATAAAAGCATCTATGCCACATTCTATAACTTCTTTAATATATTCTTCCATACCCTCTCTATCTTTATCATGAAAGACAATATTTGCGGTAAAATAGACACGTTTACCTAACTTATGAGCGAAAGTACATCCTTCTTTTAATTCATCCAAACTAAAATTAGTAGCATTCGCTCTTAAACTTAATTTTTCTCCTCCAACATAAACAGCATCAGCACCGTATAACAAAACTACTTTAAGTCTTTCTAAATCTCCTGCTGGTGCTAGTAATTCTATTTTCTTCATCTAATCACCTACTTTATATATGACTTGCAATAAAGTCTACTACATCATCTTCATTTACTTCTAATAACTTCATGTCTTCATCTGTAACCTCTGTAAAATATTTATCTAGTTTTTTATATTTAGATATAGAATTTAATGGGTATCCTGGATTAATCTTATTACTTCTATTACTTACCATATAAAAATCATCTTTAGACCAAGTATAGGTAGATTCTTCTCCTTTTTCATTAATAACTGCTAAACCATATATCCATTTACAATTAATTTTACCATCTTTTCCATATTCTTTTACTAAGTTAATATAATATAAAAGTACTTCTTCATCAGTTAAACTCTTACCATTTACACGCCTAACAAATAAACCAGGTTGCCTATCTTCAGGAACTCCTTCCATATATAGTGTATCATCCATACCCATACAAGGCATACCAGTCTTTTTGTAACACTCTCTAGCTTTTATCAAAGCATTTTCAATAGCAGTACTTCCATCTTCTTCTACATTTAACTTAAGATTAATATCTTTTAAAGATAATACTTCTATTCCTAATTCTTTTAATCCCTTATTAAATCTCTTTGCTTTAGATTCATTTGAAGTTGCAAAAATAATTTGTTTCATAACTACTCCCTCCTACTTTACTTTATAGATAGTCTCTCTATATAAGAACCCTCTATTATGTCCTGCTAATTCATCTATTTTTTTCTTGTTAAAATTAACAAAAGCATTTATTAATTCTTTATACTGATTACTATCATAGTCACCTTGTTCTATAATTCCATAATTAATACCAGAGTCTTTTAACTCTTTATAAACATTACTTAAATTTAGTCGCTTATTATAAAAGAAAGTAGTTCCATTACTATCTTCTTTAACTAAAAACTCCTGTCCACTTTTAGGTTCTTTAATAGTAATTAAATTACTCTTACTTTTATTTTTATTAAGAAAATAACTAGTAAGTAAACTTCTCCTAGACATTGCAACAACAGGATTACCAAGTAATAGAATAAATAAATCGCTTTTAGTATTACTTCTTATATTAAGTACTTCATCTTTAGTTATTTCATTAGATAAATATACTCCTTTTACTCCTAAATCATAATATAAGTTAATAGTATCACTATTAGTAACCATAAAAGTTCCATTATAAATTAAATTAAGATTGAGATTATGTTCTTTAACTAATGAAAATACTGCTAAATCATAAAAGAAAACTCCATCTACTTTTATATTTTCTAGTTCTTTTAATATCTTAAGTAAATCTTCTAATTCACTATTAAAAATCATTTTATTTATAACTACAAATAATAATTTATCTGTATTTTTTCTATATTCTCTTATATCAAAAATACTATAATACTTAAAATAATCAACTGAAAAGTTTTCTAAAGGTAAAATAACCCCATCTATTCCAGTATCTAAGTATTCTAAATAATTATCATCTCTTATTACTCCTAAAAGTTTCATACCTATCAGTCCTTTTACACACTTTTGTTTTAATATTTATTATATTATCATTAGTATAAATTACAGTCAACTTAATTATAGTCAAAAGAAAAGAGCTTAAAAATAAGCTCTAGAAGTTTTTATCTCTTAAAAATGGAGGAAAATCATAATCTGTATCATCTAATATTTCACCATCATCATCGTCTTCATCATTAGATTGAGGCATTGTAGCCACATATGATATTTCTTCTCTACTTCTTCTATTAGGTGTACTAGATTGTCCTACATTAGAGAATACAGGTTGTTTAGTATTCTCTTCTCCTTTTTTATCAAAACCTGTAGCGATGACAGTAACAATTACTTCATCAGACAAGTTCTCATTGATAACTGAACCAAATATTGTATTTATATCATTACCAGATGCTGCTCTTACAACTTCAGCAGCTTGTTCTGCTTCAAATAGTGTTAAGTTAACTCCACCTGTAATATTAATAATAGCATCAGTTGCCCCTGTAATACTAGTTTCCAAAAGAGGACTAGATACGGCTTGTTTAGCAGCTTCAATTGCTCTTTCTTCTCCAACACCAATACCGATACCAATAATTGCCCGACCAGATTCTTTCATAACTGATTGAACATCAGCAAAATCAAGGTTAACAAGTCCAACTACAGCAATTAAATCTGATATAGATTGAACGCCACGACGAAGAACATTATCAACTTCTTTAAATGCCTCTAACATAGGTGTTGTTTTATCAATAATTTCTCTTAATCTATCATTAGGTATAACTATTAAAGTATCTACATGTTTTTCAAGCTCTGCTAGACCTTTTAGAGCATTCTCCATCCTTTTTCTTCCTTCAAAAGTAAATGGTTTAGTAACAATAGCAACAGTTAATGCCCCAAGAGCTTGGGCAATTTCAGCAACGACAGGAGCAGCACCTGTTCCTGTTCCTCCACCCATTCCACATGTAATAAATACCATATCTGCACCTGTTAAGGCATCTTCTATTTCTTTTTTAGATTCTAAGGCTGCTTCTCTTCCAATATCAGGACGACTTCCTGCACCTAGTCCATCAGTAAGATTAGCACCAAGTTGAATTTTAACATCTGCTTTAGAATTATTTAATACTTGTAAATCAGTATTAGCAACTATAAATTCTACTCCTTTAACACCAGATTCTACCATTCTATTAACGGCATTACCACCGCCGCCGCCACAGCCGATTACTTTTATTTTCGCTAATTGATCCATTTCTAGTCCGTTTCCCATCAAAAGTTCCTCCTTAATTAGTTATCAAAAAAGTGACCAAAAAATTTATTTGTCATATTATCATTATTTGTATTTTTCTTTTTAGGTGATACAAAATTATCTATTTCATCAAGATCAAACATATTTATATTTTTCTCTTTCAAAGCACATTTCTTATCAAAATACTTACATGATCCAAATGCACTTGTGTATTTATTATGCCTTGCTCCTATTTCTATCATATTAAAACAACTAGAGTCTCTACCTAAAGTTTCTTCAACTAGATAGTTAAACCCCGCAAGTTCGCTAATACCACCTACTACAATTATATAACTTATTTCTCTTTTTGTTAAGCGATTTATTTCATTTTTTGCAAGTTTTAATATTTCTTTTAAACGAGATTCTATTACTTCAGATATTTGCATTTGATTTATAGTAATATTTTTATTTTCTTTAGTAGTAATAGTAACATTATCATTACTATCAGCATATCTAGAAGTTGATAAGGCAAATGTTTCTTTTAATTTTCTTGCTTCTTTTAAATCTATTTTATATATAAAAGATATATCTTTATCTACACTACTACTACCAACAGGAATATATGAGTTTTTAATCATTATTCCTTTATTAAAGACTCCTATACTAGTAATATCAGCTCCTATATTAATGATAGCACCCATTTTACGATCAAGCTCTTTAGATGCAACTGTATAGTAATCTGCTTGAGTATTATAGATGATATCTGTAATATTGACACCAATGCTTCTAACAAGATTAATAAAAGGATATATCTCTTCTTTAGGAGATGATGCTACTACCGCTTTTAAGAATAGTTTATCTCCCTCTTCTCCTAAAGGATTTATAACACTAGCTTCATCATCAACTGTAAATGATATGGGTAGACAACTAACAAGTTCACGACTATCATCATAAGTATTTTCTATAGTATCACGCGTAACTGCATCTATATCCCTACCTCTAACCCTATCTTCTCTTATGTTAACAAGACCACTTTCCATAGTCATACTAGCTCTATTAGCAGGTAAAGTTAATATTACTTCTTTTATTTTCATACCTAGTTTTTCTTCTGTTATTTTAAAAGCTTTTAATAAAGAACTTTTAAGTTTTTTATCATCATAAATTGTATTTTTCTTTAAACCTAAAGTTTTTACTGAGGTAGATGCTAAAACATGGTAATTATTATTACTAGCATTTAATACTACTATTTTAATCTCACCATTCCCTATATCTAGACCTGTATAGATATGATTCATTAGTTAACATCACTACCTTTCCGTTTACCCTTCTTACTCTATAGATTAATTATACATAATTAATTGATATTTAACAAGAGGAAAAACATTCGAGTTTAAGATTTTAACTATACTTAAAGTATATAGTTAAACTTTAATATCAATAATATTATCAAAAGATATTATAGTATTATCTATTAAAATTATTCTTTTATATACTTCATCAACTACCTTAGCATTTAAAGTTATAGTTTTATATCTACCTCTGTTTTCTTTCCTATTATCTCTAACAAAGTAAGTAATTGTTACTTTAGGTCTTAGTTTAATATCGTTTTTTATAAGACATAACTTCTCATTTAGCATTAATTTTATACCATCATCTAATTCTATTTTTTTAGATGTTTCTCTAGCAACTTCTCTTATCTTCTCATCATATCCTGTTAAAGCTGAAAAAGGAGCAAACTGGGCTGACCTATTTTGTAAAGACATAGGCTTTCTTATTTTAGATACATAGTGAGGCATGTTTATAATATCGTCATAATTACTCATGATGTCCTCCTATTTGTCTATTTCTATCCATTGTTGTTGCCCCATCTTCTAAATCCATACCTTTTAAAATAGCATTTTTACCATACTTCTCTTTTATCTTTAACATAGCATTTTGAAGATTATTTTCCTTCTTTAAAGCTTCTCTATCATAATCTAACTTATTATCTTTATCGTCTAAAGAGGAAAATAAATCTAATTGTCTATATCTTGCTTTACATTTTTCATCTTCTTCACTTGCTAACTTAGTTGCACACATATTAACTCTTCTAATTAATAGTTTAGGATTTATTATTCTTTCAAATAATTTAATCATCGCTTCAATAATTATTTTAGATGATGATGTTTTATAATCTAAGTTAATAGTTCCATGGCTAGACTTAGGTATAGCACGTCCATAATGGTCTATGGTAATTTCTCCATTATAATCATTAGTAATATTATCTATATCATAACCAATAGTTAAAACTAACTGTTCTGTTACTAATTTTTTAGAGACAAGGTCTAAAGCTAATAAATCAGCCATTTCTCTTACTATTAACTTTGTTTTATTATAATCATATGGACAATGTAAAACTTGACCACTACTGATACTTTTTGCAAGAGGCTTATAATTTTTTATAGATTCTATTGTACAAGGCTCATAACCCCAAGCATGATCTATTAGAAGTTCAGCATTAACACCAAATAATTTATATAGTAAGTCTTCATTATCAATAGAACATCTTGCAACATCACCCATTGTATACATCCCATACTTCTCTAGTCTTTTAGAAATACCTTTACCTATTCTCCAAATATCTGTAATAGGCACATGACTCCATATCAACTGTCTATAAGACATTTCGTTAAGTTCGGCAATTCTTACCCCAAAGATATTCGCTTCAGTATGTTTTGCTACTACATCCATAGCAACTTTAGCAAGAAATAAGTTAGTACCAATTCCCCCAGTCGCTGTAATACCAGTTGTATCATAGACATCTTTAATTATTTTTGTAATTAAGTCTTTAGGAGATAAGTTATAATATTTTAAGTAATTAGTTATATCCATAAAAACTTCATCAATAGAATAGACAAATATATCTTCTTTAGCAATATATTTTAAATAAATGTTATATATCTTAGCAGAATAATCAATATAATGAGCCATTCTAGGAGGAGCGATGATTAAATCTAACTCTTTAGTCTTATCTTTCTTTAAGATATCATCATCAAATGATTTATCTATAAACTTTTTATAACCATTATCTTTTCTTCTTATCTTATTTATTTCTTTTACTTTGCTTAGAACTTCAAAAAGTCTTGCTCTTCCTCCTATACCATATTGTTTCAACGCTGGACTTACTGCTAAACATATTGTCTTTTCTGTTCTAGATTTATCGGCAACAACAAGATTAGTTTTTAAAGGATTAAGCCCTCTTTCTACACATTCTACTGATGCATAAAAACTCTTTAAATCAATACAACTATATACCTTTTCCATTTAACTCACCATAATTATTTTATCACGAACATTTATTCGTGAAAAGCCATTTTAGTTAATTGGAAAAAATTAACAATTATATCTATAAATTGAAAAAGACCTAGGGCTTATAAAGTTTCCTAGGCACGTCTCGACATATAATATACATTATCTATCATAAAATTGCAAGGCTTTGAAAATAGTTATATTATTTCTTTAATATATATGATACATTTCTACCACTATTAATTCTAACCAAAATTTCGTCATCCACCATCTTATTCAAAATATTATTAGCTCTCGTTTTAGATATATTTAGTAAAGCTTCTACAATTTTACGATTAACTTTTTCATTTTTCTTTAGATATTCAATAATTTGTTCTTCTTGTGTTAAATTTGAAGGTAACTTTTTTACACTATTTTCATCTATATGATTAACATTATATAAAACTACCTTAAATGTATTTTTGGTATTTAATAATAATGGTTTCTTATCATAATTTTCATACGATTCAAATATCCTTTCTATTCCTGTACCAAAGCTTTCAACATATTTTAATCTATAAAAAACATTAGCTAAATTTGGATTACGAGACTCAGATACACCGTAATATAAGTCCTCCATATTTAACCCCTTAACTAATCCACCTAAAGAAGTAATTTCAAAGCGCTCATCAAATAATGATATTAATATACTGCCTGTAAAATTATAATCTATGTATAATAGCATTCAATAATGCTTCTCTAAGTGCATATTCTGGATAGTCTCTTGTATCAACCCTCTCAAGTCCTACAATTTTTCCTTTAATTCTATTAAATAGATTTAAATATTCAAAAGCTTCATTGGCTTGCTTTAAAACTGAGCCAGTAAATTCTTTTCTATCTTTAAATTCAAGCTTATTGTTACCATTAAAAATTGCACATTTTATTGAATATGGGCATTCATCTGATAAAAGTAATCCTAAATTAGTATATCTATTATTTAAATCAACAATATTTAATGTTTTAAATTTATTATCATTAATTTCTAAATTATGTTGTTTAAAAAGGCATTTTAAATAATCAAAATGAAGATTTTGTTCTTTTGAAATATTGCTTTCAAAAGAATTACTGTTGCTTTCTACTAGCATTTTTTTATAACTTCCTCACTTGCTTGTACAGAGACATTTCCATGTCTTAAATAAACGCCTGAAGATTTTAATCCTTTATCAGATAAATAATAAGGTTTATTAGGTGCCTCACTAACTTTAACTATAATTATATCTTTATTATTGATTTTCTCAATATAAATTTTAGTATAAAGCGTTAAATCAGATTTAATTCCTTCTCTTATCATACCACTTAAAGCCTCTAAATCTTTTTCAGCATTCGTTAAACCTACAATCTTTCCATCATCATCAATACCAATATAAATAGTACCATCATTTGTATTGGCAAATGCAACGATTTCTTTCTTTATATCTTTTGTAAGCTCAACTTTTAATTCTGTTTTTTGATCTTCATTATACATTATTATATACAAAGTTTAAAACATTATCAACTCTTTCGACCACTTTTCGACCACTTTACGACCACTTTTCAGCAACTTTTGTCATAAAGACTAAAAATTAAATAAACAAGCTAGATACATCCAAATTGCCTAGATGGAATCCAAAGATACACATTAACATTCACTTATAATATACTATAGTTGTAATAATGAGACCAGCTTAATTTTTTCATTTAATTCATTATAATTAGGATATGCTTTAAAAAATGTTCTCATATATTTTAAATTAGATACTGAATATCCTTTTCCTAAATATTTTGTAAGTTCTAAAGATAAACCTTTTAAAACTTCTTTACCATACTCCAAGCGGTTATTAAATTCATTCTCATTAGATACTATTATTTTTCCAATATTCCAATATACATAAATTATAGATTTATTAATTTCACTAGACAGATTAGACTTTACTTCATTTACTAAATTAGTAATTTCTTGAATCATTTTTGAATTTTCTTTTTCTAACATAATTGCTCCTTTCTTAATTGGTCAGACGTGTCTGACCAATTCATTTTTTAAACTAATACTATTTTGTCATATAATTTGCAAATAAGTAGATTTTATTTATATACCTAAAACAAAAATATTAGGCAAAAAACTCTAACTCACTATATATTTTGATACAAATATCAAAATAAAATGTAGGACCAAACTAGTTCTACATTTATCTTATATAATACTCAAAATCACTAGTAAACTTTTAAAATGGTGCAGGAAACGAGACTCGAACTCGCACGATTAATTAATCACTACCCCCTCAAGATAGTGTGTCTACCTATTCCACCATTCCTGCATAAAAGAATAGTTAATTTACTTAACTATCCAAAATGTTGGTATATCTCTAAGACCATCTTTACCACCTGCAACTGGTGTATTAATAATTTCATTATTGATGACTAAAGCACTAGAGCTTCCACCATCCATATTAGCAGCATTTACAGCACCATAGTTTTCCATTATCTCAGTTAAATCTCCCATATCAGCACCAATAGATGTGGCAAGACGTCCATTAATTACTAAGAATAAGACTATACCATCTTCTCTTTGACCAATAGCAGTTCTAGGTGCAATACCCCAACCACCATTACCTTTGACAAAACTACTCTTACCATTAACTATTAAGAAAGGACCAAACTCAACTGCATCCCTAATACCCATAGCAAGTGCTTCTTCTGCACTCATCTTACCAAGTACTAGTTTATTATCATTAGTAAATCCAACAAAACCTCCACCCATTCTAGCATCATCATAATCACTTACAATCTTTCCATCTTTGATAACTGTTCCATGAGGAAGAGCACCATTACTATTCCAATCAGGATCATAAAATCCTCCTGCATTAATAGCAATTATAGCATTTTCTCTTTTTGCAACTGTAGTAATCGCTTCTCCTCTTTTACCAAGATAAGCCGTTGTAGCAATAGAAACACGGGACGGATCATATATCGCTACTAAATAACCTTGATAACCACTACCACTAACTTCTATAACTTTATATAAGTCATTACCAGGATCTTTTGTTAAAATCTCTTTCTCATATTCATTTTCATATATCTTCTGATTAGTATCATAATCTTTAAAATTAATCAAATCTGGATTAGTATTTTCATCTACTTCAATTATATGATTATTAGATAGTACCTCATTAATAACATCATCATTATAAAACCAAGTAGCCAAGTACTGATGAGACATAGAAGTCATCGCTGAAGTTATCCAGAAATTACGAAAACCATCTATTGGACCATAAAAAAGAAATAAAGAAAAAGAACTTCCAATTATAAATAGAGCTATTATTATTTTAGTAATTAACTTCTTCTCTTTTCTTTTCTCTTTTTTTATCTCATCTAGAATACCAGGCATTAAAATTGTCTTATCTAAATTTTTCTTACTCATCAGGTACCACCCCAGTATTATCTTCTTCATCACTTATATTAATATCTTCATCAACTCTTCCATTATACTCTCTATCACCATTTATATCTAGATAATCTCTATCTAACTTTATCTTATCAAGCTTTGTATCAGTACTATTATTATCACTTAACCATTTATTATAAGAATCTATTAGACTATTATAACTATTGACATCACTTACATAAATATTAACAACTTCTTCATAAGAAGAAACTATCGCTTCACACTTATTATTAACATCAGCTTCAGGATGTAAAACATTAATGCATTTATCCTTAACTCCATTATAATCTTTATCAATTTTTTCCAAACTATCACTATAGCTTTGATATAATTCTTTATAACGAGCATCATTATCTTTTAACATCTGATAATACATATCTTGCATAACTTCATTATAAATATCATCTCTAATACTATTAAAAGCATCTACATCAGTCTTAAAAACTTTATAAGACTCTCTTACTTCATCCATTCTCTTTTTAACTTCTGCTTGATCACTATTATAATTTATAACTACATAAGAAATAATTCCTATAATAATTAATAGAAAACCAATAAATATTATTATTCCTAGATGTTTATTATTACGTTTTACCTCCATAGTTTACACTCCTAATCTTTTAAGAAATCTTTTTTCTCTTGTTTTAATCTTTTTTTAATTTCTTTTTTATATTTTCTTTTATCATTATTCTTAGTATGTAATGCTATTAAGAAAATTATTAATAATAAAACTATTAAACAAGTAAGTCCCATTATTATAAAAGAATTTATTCTTAATTCATCATTTAGACTATCTACTTCTTCTGTATAATATCTTTGTAATGTTTTATCTACACTATCATATAGATATAAACCTTTCTTGCCTGTTTCTACATTTTCTCCATATACTAAATAATATTTAGAATCTTTATTAAGTTTATAAATTGTATACTCTTCTCCATCTATTTTAACTGTATATTTTTTATAATTACTAGGATATTTCCCATCATCTAGTAAATGAACAGTAAGATTATCATTTCCTAATTCTTGATATAAAGTATACTTACCATCATCATAGATATAAAAGTTAATATTACCTTTCTCATCTTTTAAAGCGACTAAAGTAATATTTAATGATTCTATTTTATAAGCAGGCACTTCTTCATCATTAATATTAACAGTAGTCTCTACAAAATAATCTTTAACTAAATCTTGTAATTCATCTGTCTTTCTAACGACACTTAAATTCTCTTTATTAACTTCTACATTAATAGGATCTTTTTCTTTAACATTAACTACTATTGTATAAGTCTTAGTCGCTCCACTTTCCGCTTCTACAACTACATTTATCGTATTAGAGCCTTCATGAACTTCTATTTCTCCATCACCACTTACTTTGGCATTATCATCATTTGCCTTAGCATTAACTTTAACACTAGTAGTATCACTATCAGCATCGACTTTATAAGAGGTTGTATCACTATTAAACTCTGGACTTAAACTAAAACCTTCTACTTCTAGACTTGCAAGGGTATTATCAGTACTATAATTTTCTTCTACTTCACTTCTACTAACTAAATTAATAGTTGTACTATCAGTTGGACTAGTAACTACTTCATCCCATGATGCAATTGCCGTATTAACAACTGATATAGTAGTACTTCCTGTTCCTTTAACTCTAAAAGTATAAGTATAACTTTGACTAGTTTGTCCTTCACTAGAAACATAACCAACTACATGAGTATTACCACTCAAAAGCTGTAATTTACTACTATCATAATCTAGGCTATATTCCCAACTACCAAGTCCACTACTTTCATTTATATTAACTCTAACTGTAATATTTCCCCCAACTGTTCCCGTAGATGTAGAACTACTAACTGAAATAGAAGCAGCATCTACTACATAAGGGCAAAAGAAAAGGAAGCTAAGTCCTAATATAAACAATATCTTTTTCAAGTTAATCACTCCTGTTCTATTACATTATTACCAAGTATTTGTTTTTGAACTCTAAGTAGGTCTACTACATCTACACTACCATCTTTATTAGTATCACTAGCTTTCCTATCATAAGTAGATAAATTACTACTTCCTAAAATATCTTTTTGAACTCTTAAAAGGTCTACAACACTAACTTTACCATCACCATTATTATCACCATAGATAACAATTTTATAAGATATACTAGTACTTCCATTACTAATAACTAGAGTATCTCCTGTACCAACATTACCACTAGCTTTATTACCATATCTATCTAAATAATCAGTAACTTTTAAATTAGCATTAATACTACTTAACATACTATTAATAGAATCAACACTTGTATTAAAGGAAATATTAGAAATAACTTCTCCATCTATCTTAAAGCCTGATGCGACAACTCCTGTATTAACATCAATATCAGGTTCTGTTACTATCTCTTCTTCACTATCATCATCTGGAAGTATTACTTCATTATCATTAGGCATATTATTATAAACTGGTATTAAAAATTCATAAGTATTATTTAAAAGATTATTTTCCTTATAACTCTTATAAGTACTATAAGCTTCTTGTGAATGAGCTCTTATATTAGTCATATATTGATGAGTATAAGTAGGGTAAACTGCATCTGGTGAGACATTAAACTTCTGATAATATAAAGTATTTTGATTAGCATCTATATATTTACTAGCGATATACTCAGTTCCTCCCATAATCGCTTTTTCTTTACTATTCCAAGGCCTATTATAAGTAGTAACAGAAGCATCAAATCCTCCATTAGCCCATATTAAACCTCTTATTTGGGGAGACATATAAGAACCATATGCTCCTATATTAAAGTAATTATAAATACCACTATATGTTTTTCCATTACCACAAGAATTTAATCTCTCCCAAGAATCATTAGAACCTAAATTATTTAAACAATTATTATCAACACTAAAAGTAAAGGCCCCTCCTGTTGTAGAAATACTATCAGCTGTCCCTTTTTCTTGTCTAATTCTACTAGCAAGATAAACTGGACTAACATTATAAGTTCTAGCAGTCTTCATTAAGATATTTAAATATTCACTAGTATTTAGAAAAGTACCACTAGTAACTCCTCTTACTGCATCTTCTGTATGAATTGATGAGTTATATTTTAAATTCTCAAACATAAAGATATATTCTTCTGATAAGAAATTTCTAGGATCTAAATAGTAAGAAACAGTATCTCTACTTGCCACATACCATCCAGGTTCTATCTCTTGATATACTCCATTTTGATAATAAGGGAGCTCTTTACTTCTTAAAGATTCATCAGATCCATCTACTAAACTAATCGTTCCATAATTCTCATTAGTAACAGCATCAAGAAAATCTATATTAGTCTTAACAGCTGTAAAAGTCCAATTAGGATGCCTCTCATGTAAGGCCTTTAAATAAGGTAAATAACTCTCACTAAATCCCTTACTTAACATTTCTTTTTCAAAATCTCCATTAAGATCAACATCTGCAACGTTTATAATCGCTTGATTACTTGAACAAATATATCCTTCTAAGTCATTATATTTTACTTTGTACCAAGCATTTCTACATCCATAACCACTATCACCATCAGTACTAATTACATCTACTTTAGTACCTGCAAGTAAAATGCCTTCCTCTACTCCAGTTATTAAATTACCACCCGGTTTATCTCTAAAATATTTATTAGCATTTAACACTATATAACTATCTGCAAAAACATTCGGAATAAAAGTAAAAAGCATAATAAAGATAAGTAAAGTATAAGTTATTTTCTTCATACACATCTTCCTCCTATTCTTCTATCTACATTATAACAGAAACTTCGACAAATTACTTTAAAAAAACTAATAATAATCGTAAACTTTACAGACCAAACAAAAATACAAGAGTTGAAAGATACTAAATAATAGTCTATAATGATAAGGTATAGTTTTAAGTTTTACGTGGAGGTTATTTAATGAGAAAGAATAAAGAGATTAAAGAAGAAAAAAAAGATAAGAAAAAAAAGAAATGTAGATTATGGCTCGCTATACTAAGTATAATTGTTATAGCAAGTAATCTATTCGCTATATATAATATCTTACTATTAGGACCAATTGAAGAAGTAGTTAGATATATTATTATCGGAATATTCGTTGTTTTAGATATAGTAATTATTTTTAAAGTAAGATCTAAAAGACGACATAAAGAAAAGAGGTCAAGGCTTCTTACCTTCTTTTTAATACTCTATTTACTTATAAACTGTGCTATTAGTGGTTTAATAATGTATGCTTATGGAACACTATCTAGTATTAATAGAGATACAGTTACTTATTCTAGTAGTCTAATAGTTGCAAGTAGTAGTGAAATAGAAAGTGTTGAAGACCTAGCTGATAACTCTATTGGAATATTATCAGATGAATCATCTCCAGAAGGATATATAATTCCTAATGAAGTTATTGATGAAAATAAATTAAAAGATGAAAATGAAATAGTAGAATATGATGATTACTTTACAGTCATGGCTGATTTATATGATGGCGAAGTTGATGCTATCTTTGTTCCAACAGATTATCCTTCTATGTTTACAAGTATGGAAACATATACAAATATTACTGATGATACGAAAATTATCTTAACTAAAGAAAAAGAAATGAAAAAAACAAGTACTAGTAATAGAAGCACATCAACAGGTAAATCTGTTACCGAACCATTTACAATTCTTTTAATGGGAGTTGACTCAGAACAAGAAGGATTATCTAAAAATACAGTTGCAAATGGAGATAGTTTAATATTAGTTACGTTTAATCCTAATACTTTAAATGCTACAATGTTAAGTATTCCAAGAGATAGTTATGTTCCAATCGCTTGTTGGAGTGGTCAACCTGAAAATAAAATAACCCATGCCGCTGCTTATGGAACTGATTGTATGATGGATACTATTGAAAACTATTTTGATGTTACTATTGATTATTATGCTAAGATTAACTTTAAAGGATTAGTTAGTTTAGTTGATACCTTAGGAGGTATTACTGTCGATGTTCCTCAAGACCTTTGTACAGATAACTCTAACCGTGAAGGAGAAGTTTGTATAAGTGCAGGAGTTCAAACTCTAAATGGTGAACAAGCTTTAGTACTTGCAAGAAATAGAAAACAACTTGCAGGTGGAGATTTAGATAGAGGATTAAATCAACAATTAGTTATTCAAGGAATATTAAATAAAGCGAAAGAATTAAAAAGTATTAATCAAGTTATGGATGTCTTAAATACAATTACTAATAACCTTGATACTAACTTTACTGAACAACAAATTTTATCTTTCTATGATATCGCTAAAGATATAATGAATAATGCCCTACAAAAAGATGATGCTGATCTTATTAATATTGAACAATTATATTTAGATGGTACTGGTCAAATGATTTATGATGAGAGAAGTAGAATGGTTTTATGGGACTATGTTCCTAATACTGCAAGTCGTGATGATATAGTTGAAGCGATGAAAATTAATCTTGGTGAACAAGAACCTAATATGATTAAAGAATTTTCCTTCTCTATTAATGATGAAGACTATGAGAAAACAGTTACTGGTACTGGTCCTTACAAGACTGCTTTTACTTATGATTTATTACCTGATTTTACAGGAGACAGTATGAGTCAAGCGGAAAGGTATGCCAATGCTCATGGAATTAGAGTTACATTTAAGGGAGAAAGTGGCTATGTAGTTAGTCAAAGTCTTCCTGCTAATAAGAGAATAGATTTAATAAGTGGTAGTGTTGTATTAACATTATCTGGTAGTAGCAGTTATGAAGAACCTAGTTATACTCCACCTACTAGTGATGATAGAAAAGAGGATGATGATGAAGATATTGAGTCTAATCCTATCCCAATAGAACCAGAAGATCCTAGTGATGAAGATCCACCTGAACAAGGTACTGATACTCCTCCTAGTGATGATATTAAAGATGTAATTCCAGAAGTACCAAATACATCAACAGAATCTTAAAAGAGATAAGCACAAAAACTTATCTCTTTTCTTATGGTCTCAAAGCCGTTATTGGTACTACATATACTCCATCAGGTCTTTTATAAGCAGCATTAGTCATTCCACATATAACACATAAACTTGAAGGTGCCTTACCATTCTCACTTTTTATTGAATCTCTTATATTAATTAAATTTTTTGCTGCATCATCTATTGCATTTACTCCTAATTTTATCTCAAATGCACACCAATTACCATCTTCTAATTCTATTACTGAATCTATTTCTCTATTTAAATAATCTTGATAATGATAACATTTAGCATCAAAAGAATCAGCATATATTTTTAAATCATGTTCTACCAAAGCTTCAAATAAAAAACCAAACGTTTCTAAATCATTAATAAGCTTTTCCTCAGTTAAATTTAAAAGTGCACAAGCAATTGAAGGATCTGCAAAATGTCTTTTTTCTGCTTGTTTAACTCTTATACTTGACCTAATATTAATTGAAAAAGGCTCATCATTATCTAATAAAAATAGTTTGTCTAAAGCATTTAAATAAGTTGCTACTGTATCTATATCAATATCTTCATTATCTATTTCTTTTATATCTTTCTTTAAAGTGGCATTAGTAACTGTTGTACTTTCATTTCTTGCTAGAGACTTTAATAATAATTTTACTTTATGTTTATCTCTATTAATACCATCTAATCTATATAAATCATCATCTATTATTAAATTAATATACTCATTTACTGATTTTCTTGCATCATCACTAGAATAATTTAAATTTCCAGGCCATCCTCCTCTTATAATCAAACTAGCAAGTTTTCTTAAACTAACTTTTCCTGTATTTTTAGATATTTTTTTCCCATCACAAATATCTTTTAATGAAATATCACCTGTTGAATCACCTGATTCATATAAAGACATTGTCCTTAGTTGTATTTTACCAAATCTTCCCGCTCCACTATGAGATATACCATCTCGCTTAGGTGTTGATGAACCAGTTAATATATATTGTCCCTTTAAACCAGTTCTATCAACATCATATCTTATTTCATCCCATAAATTTGTTGCCTCTTGCCACTCATCAATAAGCTTTGGCTTTTCTCCTTCTAAAATAATTTCTGGAGATGTTTTTGCAAGTTCAACCTCATTAGATTTCCCACCAGTTTTTGTATATAGCAAACTCTCACTTTTCGCATGATATCTCCCAGACCAAGTTTTACCACAATACTTCGGTCCCTCTATGCATATCGCACCAAATAATTTTAAGTATCTTTCTATTTTTTCATCAACTATTCTCTTTCTATAATTTTTTATTTCCATAATTAGCCTCCTCGTAATTAATATAATTATATATTAATTGATAAACAAAATCAATTCTATTCCGTGAGATTTTAACTTTTTAATCCGTGATATTTTTAACTTTTAACCAGTAATTTTAAGCAATTAAAATGAACATTTTTTAAGCTTTTCGTTGAACACTTTTTAAGGATTCCATTCCGTGACTTTTAAGATTCTAAACTTTCTAAATAAGATACCGCTTCATCAAAAGTCCCTATCGCTTTAATTTTAATATCATAATCATGTTCTTCTTTTTCTTTTAAAGCTTCTTTATAATTATCTCCCTTAGGTACTAAAAACAAATCAGCTTTAGCCTTAACCGCTCCATTTAACTTATATTTAACACCACCTATCTCTCCAACAGTACCATCACTACTAATAGTACCAGTTCCTACTATTTTTAAACCATTAGTTAAATCTTTATCAGTTAATTTATCATAAATAGCAAGTGTTAACATAAGTCCTCCACTAGGACCACCTTCACTATCTTTAAAGTTAAGTTCTATTTTAGGATTAGTATCATACTCATAAATAGTACTAACAGAAACACCTGTTACTTTGTAATCTTCTCCTTCTTTAACAGTTGCAACTACATTTTTTTCTTTATCATCTCTAATAACAGTAACTTCTACTTCATCACCAACTTCATGATTTTGAATCTCATTAGTATAGTCAGTTACATCATCTATTTCTTTACCATTTACACTTATTAATTCATCCCCTACTCTTAACCCATTATCTTCCTTTTCTTCTACATAAATAATATAAAAATGCTTATCTTTAACATCTACCTCTTTACCTGCTTTAGTATATCCTAACATAATAGCAGTCTGATTAGCATTTTCAAGATATATTCTATTCCTAAACATAATATCTTCACTAGTCTCATCTTCATTTAACTCTACATCTTCCTCTTTCTCTACATCATACCAAGGAATAATATTACCTAAAATAAAAGATGCTACATTACCTTCAAGTTCTTTTACGTAAGCAAAGTTTAAAGAACCAGAGCTATGAGAACTATCTTCTACTATAACTCTATCATTAATATTAATAGTTCCTCCTCCAGCATATATATAATAAGGTAAGGGAAAAGTAAATACAAAGTAACATATTATTAAAAAGATAATTGTTTTATAATATTCTTTCATAATTTTTTTAAATCTTAAATAAATTTTATTAAGCATATCATCAGTCCTTTACTATTAGATTATATCAAAGAAGGTCATATTATGAAAAGAAAATATCAAGAATTATTAGCAGTATTAATTATATTATTTCTTTACTTAGGGATATTCATTAACCCCTCTTTAATTATAGAAAGTGGTATTACTAGTATTAATATCTTTAAGACTAAACTTTTCCCTTCTATATTTCCTTTCTTTGTCTTAGCATCCCTTTCCTTAGAACTAGGTATAGCATCAAAAATAAGTAATAAATTAAATCCTATCTTTAAAAGATTATTTCATGTAGAAGGAAATAGTTCTTTTATCATCTTAGTTAGTATAATATCAGGATTTCCTAGTGGCTCTAAATATATTACAGAAAGTCTAAAAGATAAAACTATTAATAAAGATACTGCTAACTATCTCTTAACATTTACCCACTTCGCTAACCCTCTTTTTATTCTAGGAACATGTGGTCTTGTTTTAAATAGTATATCCCTTGCCTATAAAATATTAATAATACAGATAATATCTAATATAATTCTTGGCATTATTTTAAGGCCTAAAGAAATAATCACTTCTAAAAGCAAAAATAACTATCAAAGTAAATCTTTTTTAGAAGCCTTACCTAAAGCGATAAATAGTGCTATTAAGGTGTTATTATTTATGTTAGGAAGTATTACTTTCTTTATGTTTTTCAGTAAATTATTAACCTCTTCTTTATCATTAAGTCCCTTTTTTAAAACAATTATTACAGGAATACTTGATATGACAAGTGGTATTAGTTTAGTAAATAGTATTAACACAACTACTTATATAAAAGGTCTATTAGTCCTAACATTTATTACTTTTGGTAGTTTCTCTGTTCATTTACAAGTATTAAACAATATAAAAGAAGAAGATTTAGACTATAAATACTTCTTCTTAGGTAGAATTATTGAAACTGCTGTAGCATTACTTATTTATATTATATTTTAATATGCATAATTAACAGGGCAGTTTATCATAAAAGAATATGTCTCATCAGTAAAATTAGGATGATTTAAAATAATAGTAATTTTAATATAACCATTGACACCACTTAAGTACTCAATTTTAGAATCTCTTGATAACATTAAATCTGCTATATTAGGTATTTCATAATTAATAACTTCTCCACTCCTACCATAACTTATAACTCCACTATTAGGATTAATTGTAAGAGTAGTTGTGTAATTATTAGGAGTATCAAAAGTAAATGTCGCTTTATAACCATTATTACTAACATTAGAAACACTTACTAAATGTCCCATGACAAGATCACCTTGAATCACTTCTTGTAAGTTATTAGCATAACTTACTACTTCATTATTTATCTCTTCTATTTGTTCTCTATTACGATAGTTTAATATTAAGTTATACATACTAACAACTATAGTTGAAATAATAATAAAACATACTAATAACTCTACAGACGTTATTCCCTTTTTATTTAACATAAAAATCACCTATCCCTTATGTACCTCTATATTTCCATATTTATAAGTATCATTTGAAACATATTCAACAATTACTCTATAATATCCCGTTGATGGAGTTTTACTAGTATTTTTACTATATGTTGGTAAATAGGAAATATATTCCCTAAAACTTCTACTAAAAGCAGAATTATCCTTAATAAAGTTTTTAAAATTAACAGTAGAATATGTTGTTAAATAAATTCTTGAAATATTATTCATAACTTTAAAGGCTGCACAATCTGATTGACCAGTAGATGTAGTATATAAATTGCAATCACTAATATCAAGATAACCATTACCTCTTGTAGTTGTATAAATTGAATCTGGTAGGCCTTTTAATGCTATCATCCGAGCCCAATGGGCAATATAAGTAGATTCTACTGTATCATAAGTTTTATATCTCTCATATTCGCCAATGAGGGGGAAAAAGTTAGTATAAAGTAAAGAAAATATTCCCATAACAAAGACACCAACAATTAATGTTTCTACCAACATAAACCCCCTCTTATTTAACACTTTTTTATCTTTCATTTTAAGCTCCCTCTTGTAATTAAGTTATTATTACTATATAATTATTATAGTAAATAAAAAGAATAAAGTAAAGGGGAGATACTTTTGGTTACTTATGATATGACGAAAACACCAGTAGTCAATGTAGTTGATGATATTATTGCCAATGCTTCACGGGCTGGAGCAAGTGATATTCACTTTGATCCAAGAGAAGACTTTTTAATGGTAAGAATTAGAGTTGATGGTGATTTACAAGATTATACAAAAATACCTAAGATTTATGAAAGAAATTTAATTACAAGAATAAAATTAATCGCTAATATGAATATAACTGAAAGTAGACTTCCTCAAGATGGTTCTATTAAAGGAACAATACAAGGAATTAACTTAGAAACTCGTGTTTCTACTCTACCTACTAATGAAGGTGAAAAATGCGTTATTCGTATTCTAGATTACTCAAGAAGTTTACAAGGAATAGATGCTTTAGGATTTAATGAAGATAATTTTAAAAAATTAAAGAAAATGATCGCTGAACCTAATGGAATTATTTTAATAACAGGTGCGACTGGTAGTGGTAAAAGTACAACAGTTTACTCTATTCTTCAAGTTTTAAATAAAACAGAAACTAATATTATAACAGTAGAAGATCCAATAGAGATGAATCTAGAGGGATTAAATCAAGTTCAAGTAAACAGTGAAATAGGTCTTGACTTTGCAACTGTCTTAAGATCTATATTAAGACAAGACCCAAATGTTATTTTAATTGGTGAGATTCGTGATAGTGAAACTGCCAAAATTGCCGTACGTGCTTCTATTACAGGACATTTAGTTTTATCTACCATCCATACCAATAACTCTTTAAGTACTATTGAAAGATTACTTGATATGAACGTAGAAAGATATTTATTATCAAGTGCCCTATCTGGTATCATTTCCCAAAAACTCGCCAAAATGATTTGTCCTCACTGTCGTATTAAAGAAAAAACTACTCCTTATCAGAAAAAAGTATTTAAAATGGCCTTAAATAAAGATGTAGAAGAAATATATAATGCTAATCCTGAAGGTTGTGACAAATGTAATAAAGGATACCATGGACGTATCGCTATTCAAGAAGTATTAATGATTAATGATGAAATTAGAAATGCTTTAAATGAAGAAAATCTTGAAAAAGAAGACCTAAACAAATTAGTTTATACTTCTGATGTTATTACAATGTTACAAGATGGATTATTAAAAGTATTAGAAAGTAAAACATCATTTGATGAAATATATAAGATTATTGATGTTGATGATGATTTAGATATTTATTGTAAGATTAGAGGTATTGAATATGATGAAAATAATAAGCAAAATTCTTCAGATGAGGAAATCAATGACAATAAAGTAGAAGAACAACCTTTAGAAAAATCTATCGATGTTACACCAATACAAGAAAATGATATTAATCCTAACAGCGTTAATAATAATCAAAGTCAAGTTAATAAAACTGATAGTACAGAACAAAGTTATATAAATACTAGCCAAGAAAATATTCCTAATGCAGTAACTGTACCTACTATAGATATTAATCAAAGTGGAATAAACCAAGATCAAGTTAACAGAATTGATACTTTAACATCTAGTGTTGATACTACACAAGAAAACATTTCTAATACAGTAACTCCACCTATTATTGATGTTAACCAAAATAGAATTAATCAAGTACAAGATAATACAAATACTATAAATTACAATATTAATAATGAACAAAGTTATATGAATAATATACCTAATATGGTAACACCGCCTACTATCGATGTTAAGCAAACTCAAGCACAAGATAATACAAATACTATAAATTATAATACTAATAATGAGCAAAGTTATATGAATAATATACCTAATATGGTAACACCACCTAATACTATAAATTATAATATTAATACATCAGGAAATCTAAGACAAGAAAATACTGGAGAAGTAACTTATCAAGTACCGACTGTTATAGATTTAGAAAAACAATAAAAGAGAATTAATTAAAAAATTCTCTTTCATTTTATTATAATCAGTTTTTAGTATTTCTTAATTCTCTACTCCACATCATTACTTTAACATAACTAATTGTACTAATTATTATCATCCCTATATTAAGAATAAGTATTAATATTGCAAATAAATTAAAATCACTAATACCATTAATAAGACTTTCGAGTTCTGTTTCTACTAAAATATCTCGAGTTCCAAAATAACTTAATGTAAGTATTAAAGTAATAAGAAAATAAAGGGTTGAAAATATTCCTAACTTATTTTTTTTAAGTCTAAAAAACTTATAAGCATTTACCACTTCAATAGCCATAAATAAGAAAATAATTACTAAAAACAAATAATTACCCATAACTAATACCTCCTAATATAACTCCTTTGGTAATATTTTATCAAGTGCTTCGCTAATTACTTCACTTGCTTCTTCTAATTTTTCTTCTTCTTCATCAGTTAATTTAATATTAATAACTTTTTCTATCCCATTTCTACCTATTATACAAGGTGTAGAAAGATATACATCATAAGTTGTATTATAATTTGACACAGAATATACCTTTTTTAAATCATTAATAATACATAAAGTCAGTTCTAAAAGACAAGATGCTACTCCTTCACTAGTATATCCTTTATGCTTAACTATAATACTACCCATATGACGAGTCTTATCTTCTAACTCTTCTTTTTCATCAAGAGATAAAAATCTATTCAGGTTCTCTAATCCTATATTAGCATTGTTCCAAGCGACAAACTGACTATTACCATGTTCTCCTAATACGTAAACATTTATATCATTAGCTTTAACTTTGATTTTTTTACTTATTAAAGACTTAAGTCTTGCTGTATCTAACATACATCCCGTACCAATTACTTTATTATAGGGATGATCTGTATAATGAGAAACTAATTCAGTCATAACATCTAAAGGATTCGTTGCAACTAAATATATTCCTTTAAAGTTAGTCTTTCTTAAATTATTAGTAATATCAATTATTATCTCATTAGCTTTCTCTAAATCACTCATTCTATCATTAGTAGATTGAATAACTCCAGTAGTAATAACAATAATATCTGCATCATCGCAATCACTATAACTACCAAATTTTATCTTAATATTACTATTTCTATAAACTAAAGAATGTTCTAAATCAAGAATCTCTCCTTCTAGTCTATCTTCATCTATATCAATTAAACTTATATCGAGTGACATATCAAGCATACATAGTTTTTTTAAATAACTAAGTCCTACATTACCACAACCTATAATTACAATTTTCTTCATATACATCAACCCTTCTATTATTAGTCTATCATAGAATTAAACTTTTATAAAGAAAAATACACCCAAGAAAAGTGTATTTCCAATAATAATATTTAATCAAGTTCTAAAATTTTTTTTAATTCTTTTTTCATTAATTCTTTTCTTTTTTCAAGAAAAACTTCGTAATCTTCAATTTTATAAGAACATTTTGGTAAATATTTAGTATTTTTTCTTCTAACACGATCTTTTTTTAACCAATCTTCTAAACTCATATCTTGTTTACTCTCATTTTCTTTATCTTCAAGTAATTGCAAATTAGCAAGCCGATTTCTTAAATCAGAAAATTTAGTCTTTTTTAATATAGATGCAGGATGCATATGATCTTGATGATATGTACTACTTGCTATATTAGCACACGGATACAAAAGAGATAATATCATAAATGTATAATCGCCTTTATCATATCTAAACCATGATTCTAAAGTATCATTATCTACTTTAAAACTTCTATCACCTACTATATTAACATTTTTCAAATTTGATAATTTAAATTTTTTATTTTTTAATTTTCTATTTTTATCAACTAATGCTGTTCTAACATTAGTAAGTGTACTATTACTAGCAACACCAAATAATTTATTTAATTGAGCTATTACTAAATATTTTCTAAACTCATTCAAAGTAGAAACATCTATTTTTCCCCCTTTATAGCAATAATAAATTATAGGCATAACTGCATTATATGAAACTAAATTCTCACTACTATAGCCTAAATATTTTAGTATGTTAGGTATTTCTCTTATAGCAGAAGATAAATTATCCCAATTTGTTTTAATTATCTCTATATTTTTTTTCATATCTTTTATCTTTAATGTAACAGGTTCATCTAAAAGATATAGCAAAGTTCTCATAACAAAATCTTTAGTAAACTTAAATCTAGGCCCTTGACCACCTTTATTATTAATAATATCTAATAATTCTTCAACATTATTTCTAGCTTCTGGCCAACTTGAAACAATTGTTGAAAATAATAAATCTGTTTTATTTAAAACTGTACCACCACTATTAGTTCTAACAAATATATCTAGTATTTCATCTAAGGTTCTATTACCACTTATTTCATCTATACTAATGATTTTTTTATTATCATTAATTTGAAAATATATATTTTTTAAATTTTCATTTGCTATTTTTTTTGATTCTTCATCTAAATTCAAATTC
>DVKQ01000045.1 GCA_018715925.1 Candidatus Onthousia faecipullorum | reverse complement strand
TATACTACTTATCCTGATAAATGTAAATCTTTAAGTGATTGTAATTACTTTATCATTCTATAAAATATCATTGATTACAAGACTAATTTCCCATCTTAATTAAAACGGGAACTTTGAATTTTATTTAATGTAAAGCCAAATCTTAGTTGCATTTATTTAGTGTTTATGCTATTATATTAACAGTTTGAAATGCTTAAAACGGAGGTGTAAACTATGCAAATAGCTTTATTAATTATATCAATACTATTAATAATAATTGTACTATTACAAAGTGGTAAAGCTGAAAGTGCTGCACAAATTCTTTCAGGTAACTCTACTGATTTATTTAAAAATAGAAAAGAAAGAGGTAGTGAGTTAGTTATTACTAGAATAACAATGATATTAGGAGCTGCTTTCTTTATTATTTGTTTAGTATATTCATTTATGTAAAAGACATGAAATATTGTCTTTTTTCTTTTACATTGTGTTAAATATAGAGTAAAATGGTATTAAGAATCGAGGTTGATTGTAATGAGAGATGATATATTAAAAATATTAGAAGAAGCAGGTAAAAGTCTTAGTGTTTTTGAGATTGAAGAAAAATTAGGTAGTGATAATTTAGAAGAGTTATTAAAAGTACTTAAAGAACTTGAAATTGAAACATTAATTTATCATACTAATAAAGATAAATATATGTTGTTTGAAGATAGTCATCTACTTAAAGGGATACTTCATTCTAATAAAAAAGGATTTGGCTTTGTTGATGTAGATAATTCTGATGTAGATATTTATATTCCTAAAGAAAATATAAATGGAGCATTGCATGGAGATTTAGTAATTGTAGAGCTTGTTAATAAAAAGTCTCTTGATAGAGTAGAAGGTAGAATTGTTAAAGTCTTAAAACATGAAAGTAATACTTATGTGGGAGAAATTAACTTTAAAAGTAATATTGGTTATGTTACTTTAGATGAAGATAAAGTTAATTTAGAAGTTGTTGTTACTAAAGATAATAGTCTTAATGCTGTAGATGGACATAAAGTAGTAGTTGAGATTATTAAACGAATTAGTAATAAAAAAGCAGAAGGTAAAGTAGTTAAAATAATAGGGCATAAAAATGATCCTGGGGTTGATATTTTATCAATAGTGTATAAGTATGATATTAATACTAGTTTTCCAGAAGAAGTTAGTGAACAAGTTAAATCTTTACCTATGGAAGTAAGAGAAGAAGATTTAAAGGGTAGACGTGATTTACGTAATGAAGTTATATTTACTATTGATGGTGATGATACTAAAGATATAGATGATGCGATATCTATAAAAAAAGAGGGGGATACATATACTCTTGGTGTTCATATTGCTGATGTTTCATACTATGTCACAGAAGGAAGTCCTTTAGATAAAGAAGCGATGGATAGAGGTACATCAGTTTATCTTGTAGATAGGGTTATACCAATGTTACCTCATGAGTTATCTAATGGTATTTGTTCTTTGAATCCTAATGTAGATAGACTTGCTATTAGTTGTGTAATGAAATATGATAGTGATGCTAAATTGCTTGATTATGATATCTTTCCTAGTGTAATTAGATCTAGAAAACAAATGACTTATAAAAATGTTAATAGTATATTAGAGAAAAATGTTATTCCTGATGGGTATGAAGAGTTTGTTGATGATTTAAAGACTATGAGTGAATTTGCTACTATTCTTAGAAAAATGAAAGTAAGAAGAGGTTACTTAGATTTTGATGTTGATGAAGCGAAGATACTTGTAGATGATTCTTGCGTTCCATATGAAATAACTAAAAGAGAAAGAGGAACTGGTGAGAATTTAATTGAAGACTTTATGATTGCTGCTAATGAGTGTGTGGCTACGCATATATATAATATGGATTTACCATTTATTTATCGTATTCATGAAAGCCCTAAAGAAGATAAAATTAGAGATTTCTTAAGCTTTGTTAGTAATTTAGGTTATCAAGTAACGGGTGACTTAAAAGGAAATAAAAGTAAAGCTGTTCAAAAATTACTTAAATTTGTTCATGATAAGAAAGAAGGGCCTGTTCTTACTTCATTATTACTTAGATGTATGCAGAAAGCGATATATTCTCCTACTAATATTGGACACTTTGGTTTAGGTAGTTCATGTTATACGCATTTTACTTCTCCTATAAGACGTTATCCTGATACTACTGTTCATAGACTTTTAAGAACATACTTGTTTAATCATGATTTAAGTAGTCATACTATTCATCATTATGAAGAAAAACTTATTTTTGTTGCAGATCACTCATCAGCGATGGAGAGAGCTTCTGTTGACTGTGAAAGAGAGGTTGAAGATATGAAGATGGCTGAATATATGGAAAGTCATATTGGAGAAGAGTTTTCTGGTATGATTACATCTGTTATGAGTTTTGGTATGTTTGTTGAACTTGATAATTTAGTAGAAGGACTTGTTCCTGTTAGACTTATGGATGATTATTTTGTATTTGATGAAGAGAGGATGACTTTAGTAGGTGAAAGGAGTCATATTAAATATACGATTGGTGAAAGGGTCTTAATTAAAGTAGTGGCAGCTTCTAAAGAAGCGAAGACTATTGATTTTGAAATAGTTAAGAAGTTATAGTTATGAGTAAGGTTAAGAAAAAGAGAAGGTTAACGGTATTAGGACGTTTTGTTATTGTTCTTTTTATTGGAATTTTATTTGGAGCGAGTTTAGGATTTTATTATCGTTTGACAAGTGATAATGTTAAGAAAGAAGAAGTTAAAGAACAAAAAAAGGAAGAAGAAGTAGTTGCTACTAAAAAAGAAATGGATGCTTCTTTAGTAATGGTAGGGGATGCTTTAATTCATTATGGTGTTTATAAGGAAGCAGAGACTGATAATGGTTATGATTTTAAACCAATGCTTAGTGTAGTAAAACCTATGATACAAGATTATGATTTAAAATATTATAATCAAGAAACTATATTAGGAGGGACAGAGTTAGGATTATCTAGTTATCCTAGATTTAATTCTCCTTATGAAGTTGGGGATGCTTTTGTTGATGCAGGATTTAATTTAGTTAGTCTTGCAACAAATCATACTATGGATAAGGGAGAGGTAGGAGTAATTAATTCTTTAAACTATTGGAATAGTAAAGAAGATGTTTATACAGCTGGTAGTTATTTATCAAATGAAGATAGAGATGAAGTTGTTATAAAAGAGATTAATGGTATTACTTATTCATTTTTCTCTTATACTACTTGGACTAATGGATTAGAGACTCCTAGTGGTAAAGAATATTTAAATAATGTTTATAGTCCCGAGAAAGCGAAAGCGGATATTGAAAAAGTTAGAGATAAGGTAGATGTTGTGATAGTTGCCATGCACTGGGGTACTGAGTATTCATTTTCTGTTAGTAGTGCTCAACAAGAAATTGCTAATTACCTTTCTTCTCTTGGAGTTGATATTATAATTGGTAGTCATCCTCATGTAGTAGAGCCCATTGCGTTTATTGGTAAAACTATGGTAATATATTCATTAGGTAATTTTATTTCTGATCAAGATGGGATAGAAAGACTTACAGGATTAATGGTAGGAGTAGATATCCACAAAACTGTGGATAACGGTGTTACTACTATAGAACTTAGAAATCCTAGAGCAGAGTTATTATATACAGCGAGTAGGCAAGGCTTTATTGTTTATCCTTATACTAGTTTAAATGATAGTATACTTCCTAATTATAAGAGTTATTATGAGACTTATAAGAATATAGTTTTATCTCTTGATCAGAGTATAACTATGCCTAGTTTGGAGTGATAATAATGGAAATTATTAATAGACGTGCTAAGTTTGATTATTTTATAGAAGATACTTATGAGGCTGGTATTGTTTTAAAAGGAACAGAGATTAAGTCTATTAGAGGTGGTAAAGCTTCTATTAAAGATAGTTATGCAATTATAAGAGGTGCAGAAGTTTATCTTGTTAATATGTTTATAAACCATTATAAAGAAGGTAATATCTTTAATCATGAAGAGACTAGGAGTAGGAAGTTATTACTTCATAAGAGTGAGATTAAAAAGTTAGATAATAAATTAAAATTAGAAGGTTATACTCTTATACCTTTAAAACTATACTTTGTACATGGTAAAGCGAAGATTGAACTTGGGTTATGTAAGGGAAAAAAGAATTTTGATAAAAGAGAGTCTATAAAAGATCGGGATTTAAAAAGAGAAATGGAAAGGAAATTGAAATATAGATAATGGATAAGAAAATTAATAATTTGTCTATAACAACTATTTGTTTAAATGATATTAATCATTTAACTTTAAAAAGACATTTAAGTTATGATAATGATTTTCAAGAGTATTTATATAAAAATATCGATAAATATTTTTTAGAACCAATCAGTGATAGTGATTCTTTACAAGAAAACACTTCATATTTAGTAAAAAAGAATGATAAATTAGTTGGCTTTGTTCATATTTGTAAAATAATTGCTAATACAATTTCTTTTCATTATGCTGTTAGTCCTTCAGAACGTGGTAAAGGAATAGGTACAGATATATTAAAAGAATTACCTATTTTAATTTATAATGATATTGATCCTAATTTAGCAATTCAATTGAAAATTAATATGTATAATCATGCTAGTCAAAAAGCTGCTAAAAAAGCTGCTTATACATTTTTAGGAAGAGATAATGATGATTATATTTTTGAAGCTTCAGAAAAGACAGAAAAGAAAATTTAATTGCATTATTTCTTTTTTTTTGATATAATATGTATACATGGGGATGCTTTGGTTTCGACAGGAATAATAGAGCATAAATGGCAAGTCGAGTTGTTTACGTTACAAACTAAATTAAATATAACTGGAAACAGTATTAAAACAGCATTTGCTAACTTATTTAATAAAAACACTGAGTTAGCTTTCGCCTAATATAGGTAAATGCACTATCTTTTCTTAATTTCCTGTGTTAAGTTAAGATGGTTTATTTTAGCAGGATATAGTTATAGTTTGTCTAGACTATGATGGAATTTTTTAGACTAGAACTATTTTATTAGTTGATGGTTACTAGGAAATAGTTTGAAGTTTCTTAATCATCTAAACTTGTAGAAGTTTATGTAGCTTTATTTTTGGACAGGAGTTCGAATCTCCTCATCTCCACCATTGGGAAATCTGTTCGAACTATTCGAACTTTTGATATAGGAATCAATCAGAAATGATTGATTTTTTCGTTTATATGAAAAAATCAATCTAGAAGAAAGGTTGGTGCTTATGATTAATGTAATTAAACAAGAAATTGATATAGAGGAGTCTTTAAGAAAAAGATTAGAGATTATCTGTGATTTTTGTAATGCTACTCCGACGTTTATAAATGGTAGTATAAGAAGAATTGATAAAACTAATTTAAGTTACATTGAGCCACACAGAATTATTATTAATGATATGACTTTTCTTGCTTTTAATTACTCTAATGAAATCTATATTAATAACTTGAGTAAAAAGATTAAACTAACAGAACTTGAAAACTATATTAAATCACACTAACTATTCCCTACAAATGGGGTATAGACAAGTCTTGTAAAATATTGTAGAATAAGACATCAATAAATGACATGCAGTATCGTTATTTTTAGAAATGGGGTACTTTATGAAAGAACGATTTATTGATACTTTAAAATTAGTAGTAAATATTTTATAT
>DVKQ01000044.1 GCA_018715925.1 Candidatus Onthousia faecipullorum | reverse complement strand
CAAGTAATGATGTAAGCTTAGCTTGTAATGGAAGCGAGTGCTTAAGTCATGGCTTATCAGAAACAGCAGGCTGGTATAATGATTATCGAAATATGGTAAGTGAGGAGTACCCATGGTTGTTGCGCGGCGGTGGATTTGACAATGGCACTAATGCAGGGGTGTTCTATTTCGGCGCTACCCACAATCTTGGTGGTCCCAATGGTTACTTCTCGGTCCGCCTCGTGATGAGCGTGACTAGTCCGTAAGGACTAGATAAAGCGAATTAGAGGCTTGAACGAGTTTATCTGAATACATATAACAATTGTTATATGTATTTTTTTGTCTTATCTTAAATATCCTATTACTTATATCTATCTCATATTATTCTATAGGAGGATCACTATGAAAATAAATAGTAATGGACTAAGTAATGATGAAGTTATTAAATCTAGAGAAAAGTATGGTAATAATGCTTTAACTGTTATTAAAAAAGATAGTTTTCTTAAACAATTAATTAGAAGTTTGGGAGATCCTATCATTAAAATTCTTTTAATCGCTCTTGGTATTAAAACAGTCTTTTTAATACAAGATTTTGATTGGTATGAAACTGTAGGAATAGTTATCGCTATTTTTCTAGCATCTTTTATCTCTACTATATCAGAGTATGGTAGTGAGAAAGCTTTCTTAAAATTACAAAGTGAAGCGGAAGCGATTAAAGTAAAAGTTAGACGAAGTGGTAAAATTATACTTATAGATGTTAATGATGTGGTAGTAGGAGATATTATTCTTTTAGAGAGTGGTGATAGGATTGCTTCTGATGGAGTTCTTATTAAAGGAGAAGTTAGTGTAGATGAATCTTCTATTACAGGAGAGAGTAAAGAAGTATATAAACACCCCTTTACTAGTGGTTTAAATCCTAATACTAATAATGAACTATTAAGAGGTAGTGTTATTTATCATGGAGTTGGAGAGATGGTTGTTACTAAAGTAGGAGTTAATACTTTTTATGGTAAGATATCTTTGGAATTACAAGATAAACAACCTGAGAGTCCTTTAAAAATTAGACTTAGAGACTTAGCTAGGGTTATTAGTAGAATAGGCTATATTGGGGCTTTTCTTGTAGCCTTTTCTTATCTTTTTTCTGTTCTTATTATAGATAATAACTTTGATATAAGTAGAATTATGGTTACTTTATCTAATACATCACTACTTTTTGCATACTTTCTTCAAGCTTTAACTCTTGCAGTTACAATCATTGTAGTATCTGTTCCTGAAGGGTTACCTATGATGATAACTTTGGTGTTATCTAGTAATATGAAAAGAATGCTTAAAGATAATGTTTTAGTTAGAAAACTTATGGGAATAGAGACTGCAGGTAGTTTAAATATATTATTTACTGATAAAACTGGTACTCTTACTAAGGGAGAGTTAGAAGTAGTAGGGGTTATGTTTGGTAATTTAGATTATTATCAAGATAAAGAGAGACTTAAGAGTAGTATATCTTATTATAATGTTTTGAAAAGATGTATTTTATCTAATACTAATTGTGTCTATGATGATGAGAAAAAAATGTGGATAGGGGGAAATGCTACTGATAAGGCGGTTGTTAATTATTTAAGGGAGAAAAAATATAATGTAAGAATAGTTAAACAAGTTCCTTTTGATAGTAAGAATAAATATTCTTATACTAAAGTATTAGAAGATAATAAAGAGATAACTTATTATAAAGGGGCTCCAGAAGTATTACTTGATAAATGTAAGTACTATATATCATCTAGTGGAAGAAGTGTTCCTTTTGTTAATAAAAAGAGAATTAGTGATGTGATAGATAACTATGCTAGTAAGGGTATTAGAGTCTTAATGTTAGGTGTTGATGATGGTAGAGGACTTAGTTTTATATCCTTATTATTTATTAAAGATGAGTTAAGAGAAGAAGTTAAAGATGGGATATCTTTAGTTAGAAAAGCTGGTATTAAGACTGTTATGATAACTGGAGATAATAAGATAACTGCTAAGTCAATTGCAGATTCCGCAGGTATTATTAATAGTGATAAAGATATTGTTCTTACTAGTAGTGAGTTAAATAAAATGAGTGATGATAAGATTAAAGAGATTCTTCCTAATCTTGCTGTGGTGGCAAGAGCTTTACCTACTGATAAGAGTAGACTAGTAAGAATAAGTCAAGAGTTAGGTCTTGTTGTTGGTATGACAGGTGATGGTGTTAATGATGCTCCTGCTTTAAAAAAGGCTGATGTAGGTTTTAGTATGGGTAGTGGTACTGAAGTTGCTAAGGAAGCTTCTGATATTATTTTACTTGATAATAACTTTAACTCCATAGTAAAAGCGATACTTTATGGAAGAACTATCTTTAAAAGTATTCGTAAATTCATTATCTTCCAACTAACAGTTAATTTTTGTGCTGTTTTCTTGTCAATAGTAGGTCCATTTATAGGAGTAGATAGTCCTGTTACTGTTATTCAAATGCTTTGGGTTAATATGGTTATGGATACTCTTGCGGGAATTGCCTTTTCTTATGAAGCACCTCTTTTAGAATATATGGAAGAACCTCCTAAGAGGCGTGATGAGAAAATTCTTAATAAATATATGATTTATGAGATAATCTTTACTAGTATTTATTCCTTTTTACTTTGTATTTTCTTCTTAAAAAGTCCTTTTATTCATTCCTTCTTTAGAGAAGGGAGAGGTGATATCTATTTCATGAGTGCCTTCTTTGGATTATTTATTTTTATGATGATCTTTAATAGTTTTAATGCAAGGACAAGTAGACTTAATATCTTTGCTAACCTTTTATCTAATAAAGTCTTTTTAGGAGTAATTTTATTTATAGTAGTAGTACAAATTATCCTTATATACTATGGGGGAGATTTGTTTAGAACAACATCACTTAGTCTAAAAGAAATAGAAATTATGTTATTATGTGCTTTTTCGGTTATACCTGTAGAGTTCTTTAGAAAACTTTATCTTAAAAGTAAAGGAAAACTTGGTTGTGTTTAAGAAGTGTTAGTTGTATAATAAAAATACATTTGGAGGAAAATTATGAAAAGTTTGAAGATACTTAGTATGAATTTAGGAAAGAAATTTGTTACTATTAGAGATAGTAAGAAAAAAGAGATGATTATTGATTTTCTTAATGGAGAAAACTATGATATTGTTATGCTACAAGGAAATAGTTTAATAAATAAAATAGATTTTAATAGTTTAGATTATGATTTTATTACTTATAAAGATAGAATGGCTATATTGTATGCTAGGAGTTTAATTGGATTTGATAGTGATGTTAAGTATGGAGTTGCTTCTTCTACTCTTATATATGATAAAGGTCCTATAGCATGTATTAATGTTAATTGTTATAATAATAAGAACATTGGAGATATTTTTGAAATATGTGATATTTATAGTAATAATGATAGTAAATATAATGTTATGACGAGAATAATCACAGGTAGGTTTCCTAAGAGTTTTGATACTAAGTTATTTTGTGATATGTTTAATTTAGATGATATTTCTACTTTAGTAGGACAGAGTACACATATTAAAAATAATAGAGAGATGTTAAATCATTTCTTTGTATCTAAAAATTTAGAATGTGTAAATATTCATAAATTAGTAGGATTAACAGAAGTATCTAAATTAGGAGAAGCTTATCCTATGGAGGTTACTTTAAAGAAAGTTTTGAAATAACTTTCTTTTTCTTTAGTTTTCTGATAAAATTTTAGTAGTTTTGAGGTGAAATTATGTTACAAGTAAATAATGTTAGTTTAAAGTTTGATAAAAGGACTTTGTTTAGTGATGTTAATTTGAAATTTACTAGTGGTAATTGTTATGGAATAATAGGAGCGAATGGGGCTGGGAAAAGTACATTTTTAAAGCTTCTTACAGGAGAGATTGATACTACTACTGGAGATATTACTGTTAGTAAGGGAGAGAGAATTTCTATATTAAAACAAGATCATTATGAATTTGATGATATAAGAGTATTAGATGTTGTTATAATGGGTAATGATAGACTCTATAAAATAATGAAAGAGAAAGAAGAGTTATATTCTCATACAGAGTTTAGCGAAGAAGATGGTTATAGACTTGCTGATCTTGAAGCAGAGTTTTTAGATATGGATGGTTGGAATGCAGAGAATGATAGTGCTATACTTCTTACTAATTTAGGAGTTAGTGATAAGTACTTTGATAGTCTTATGAGGGATATTCCTGTTAAATTAAGAGTTAAAGTACTACTAGCTTCGGCTTTGTTTGGTAATCCAGATATTCTTTTATTAGATGAGCCTACTAATAGTTTAGATTTAGATGCGATTAGTTGGTTAGAAGAGTTTATAATAAATTATCCTAATACAGTAATAGTTGTTAGTCATGATAGGCATTTTTTAAATAAAGTGTGTACTCATATAGTAGATATAGATTATGGTAAGATGAAGATGTATATAGGTAATTATGACTTTTGGTATCAGTCAAGTGAACTTCTTTTAAAACAAATGAGGGATTCTAATAAAAAGAAAGAAGAAAAGATTAAAGAGTTGAAAGACTTTATTGCAAGGTTTAGTGCTAATGCATCTAAGAGTAAGCAGGCAACTTCTAGAAAGAAGATGTTAGATAAAATAGAATTAGAAGAGTTAGTACCATCATCTAGGAAATATCCTTATATAGATTTTCCTATTACTAAAAATATTGGTAAGGAAGTACTTAAAGTAGATAATTTAAGTAAAGAGGTAGATGGTAAGAAGTTACTTAATAATATATCTTTTACAGTGTTACGTGGTGATAAGATTGCAGTTATATCTAATAATGATTTAGCGAAGACTACTCTTTTTGAAATATTAGCAGGTATTACTAGTTGTGATGAAGGAGAGGTAGTATTTGGTAAGACAATAGATGCTAGTTACCTACCACAAGATAATAGTAGTTACTTTGATAATGATAAAACTATTATGGAATGGTTAGGACAGTTCAAAAAAGTAGATGATGAGACACATTTAAGAAGTTTCTTAGGTAGGATGTTATTTAGTGGAGAAGATGTTTTTAAAAAAGTAGGGGTTTTATCAGGAGGAGAGAAGGCTCGTTGTATGTTAAGTAAATTGATGTTAGAAGAGCCTAATTTTCTTATATTAGATGAACCTACTAATCATTTAGATTTAGAGAGTATTACATCTTTAAATAAGGGATTAGAAAACTTTAAAGGAGAGTTAATATTAACATCAAGAGATCATGAGTTAAATCAAACAGTTTGTAATAGAATTATTGAAATATTAGATGATGGTTCTATTATAGATAGGAGAATGACTTTTGATGAGTATTATGAAAAGAAGAGTTAAGAGGACTATGGGTAGGAAAGTTTGAGACAAGTAGTTCTAATCCAGGTGCAACTGATGGTGGAGGAAATACTACTGACTTAGATGCCATGATAAAGCCAAATGTAACAAGTTGGAGAAGTATAAATGTAAGTAATGCTTTTAATGTAAGTTTAAAGATGAATGATGAAGGAAATAGATATGGTTTTAATGAGACAGCAGATACCCATATGATGAAAAACAGCGAATGGGCACTAGTTGCCTACTTATCTCAAAGTAAATATGGAAAATTGGGTAATACTGATTTTACTGGAGTGAATAAAGAAATATATCAAAATAAGAGTGATCAGTACATAACAGGATGTAGTTATGGAAGTCCAAGCAACTCTAATACAGATTATGGATGTCAATATCAATATAATACAGATATAAATGGAACAGGAGCATCAGCTACAGGAAATATCTATGGAATCTATGATATGAGTGGTGGAACATTAGAATATACTATGGCAAATTACAATGATATAATAGCAGATTCTGGATTTACAATAATACCAGAATCAAAATATTATTATAAATACACAAGTATTGATGTAAGTTTAGCTTGCAATGGAAGTGCATGTTTATCTCATGGATTAAGTGAAACCAGTGGATGGTACAATGATTATAGTAATATGCTAAATGAGATACATCCGTGGTTACTTAATGGTGGGTGGTATGGAAGTTATAATTTCTTATCAGGCCTATATTATTATAGTTCTGCTGATGACTCTGGTGTTTCCAACTCAGTATATTCTTTTCGTCTAGTAGCAACGATAAGATAGATAGGGATAAATATACATTTATTTACATCTATTTATTTAATTTATATAACTATTAGACTAATACCTTGCTATACTCTAATTATAGTGAGGTGTTTTTTGTGAAAAGTAATAAAATTTTGGTAGTGTTTGTAACCCTTTTCTTTTTAACGACAGTAGGAAGTGTTTCATATATTTGTTATGATAATTTTGTTAATAAAAATATAACTAATGAAGTAGAGAAAGATACTGATAATGATACAATAGAAGAGTTAGATATTAATAGTAGATTAGTACAGACTTTGTATAATAAAGTAGTTTTAAGTGGAGATAGTTATTATAAATATTTTATGTATGATAGTGATAACTATGTAGTTAGTGATGCTAGTGAAGAGAGTAAACTTACTTTAGCTTATTTTAATCTAACAAATAAAAACTTTGTTGATATAGGTATAGAAGAGCTAAATAATACTGTGTTGATACCTGGTTTTAGTGATTATCATATTTTAAATGTTGTTAATAATACTGTATCTTTTATTCCTTATAATTCTTTGTTAGTGGCATATCAAGATTTATTTGGTAGTGATGTAACTATTGATAAAAGTGTTCCTGTTAGTATAGATAGTTATGGAGGTATCTATTATGTCTATAATGAGAGTCTTGATGGTTATGTTCCTTATATGAGAATAAGTGGAGAAACTAGTGCAAGTTATTATACAGGTAGTGTTGTAAGAGCAGAGAAGTCTAATAAAGAGATAGTTGTTTATGAAGAAGTTAAAGAAATATATTATGATGATACGGAGATTAATCATGCTACTTATGTTTATACCTTTAATATAGATGATGATGGGTTATATTCTTTTGTATCTAGAGTAAAAGAGTAATGAAAATATTACTCTTTTACCTTTAAGGCTCCTTTATCACATCTATTGCCCCAGTAGTCTAGAATCTTATTATCTTTTTTTACTACTATTATTTCACAATGATTAGGACATCCTTTACACTCAATACCTGTTGTTTCAAAGTTGGCATCCTTTACTTTGAAGTCAAATTTCTTTTTTATTCCTGTTTTTCTTGCTAGGATGGCACTACCTATCGCTCCCATTAGATGACCATTTTCATCTACTATAATATCTTCATGTAGTAAGTTCTCAAAAGCTTTCTTTACACCAATATTTTTAGATACTCCTCCTTGAAAGATAATAGGTCCAACTATCTTTTTACCTTTACCTACATTGTTAAGATAATTAGATGCAACGCTATAACATAGTCCTGCAATGATATCATTTCTTTTGTAACCCATTTGTATTTTATGGACAAGATCACTTTCTGCAAAAACAGTACATCTTGCAGCGATATTGGTTGGATTTTTACTAGTTAGAGCGATTTTACCAAAGTCTTCTACATCTAATCCTAATCTTTTAGCTTGACTAGATAAGAAACTTCCTGTTCCAGCGGCACATAATGTATTCATAGCATAATCAGTTACTATACCATTATCTAGGAGAATAATCTTAGAGTCTTGTCCTCCTATTTCTAAGATAGTCTTTATATCAGGATACTTTGATAATGTACCTATAGCATGGGCAGTTATCTCATTTTTTATACTAGTAGCTCCTAACATAGTACCTATAAGCTTTCTAGCAGAACCTGTAGTACCAACTGATGTAACCTTTATATCTTTTGGTATTTGTTCCTCTAAATTTTTTAAAACCTTCTTAACTGCTTTTATAGGATTTCCTTCAGTCCATAAATAACTACTTGCTAAGATATTATTATCTTCATCAATAACTACTCCTTTAGTAGAAATAGAACCTATATCAATTCCGAGATATGCTTCCATTTTCTTCCTCCTTCTTAAATTTTAATAAATCATAAAAAGCTTCAATTCTTGTATTTAATCCTTCAACTCCTGTTTGTTCATCAAAAGATAAAAATATAATAGGCATATTATTATCTTTTGCAATATTCATTATTATGGGCATGGCTCCTATTTCTGGAGTACATCCTGTAGGCTTTATATGGATAATACCATCATATTTATGTTTTTTTAACCAGTAGACACGATAAACATTATCAAGTCCATCTGCTCCTAATGTATATTTACAATACTTTTTAATCTTTAATTTCATATACCACTCTGTTAATCTTTTTTGCCATAATAAATAACTAAGATTAGTAAATCTTTTAATTTCTATGTTGAAACTAGCAAGTAACTTTTCTAACTCATAATTAGAGAAAGGTTCCATAGAGGTATATAACTCTCCAATGATTCCTACTTTTAGACATTTTTTTGGTTTATCTATTTCTACTTTCTTTAATTCTTTTTTAGTTATAAAATATAATCTTGTTAGTCTTATAATACTATTTTCCTTGTTAGCTTTCTTAATAAAGTTATCTTTTATTCTTTTAAAACTGTTCTTGTTCTTTTCAAAACCAACTCTTGATCTAATATAGATATCTATATTATCTAAATAATATATATAAATTAAAGTACTTATTATTTCTTTTATTAGTTTTCTTCTTGTAAGATAGGGATTTAACTTTAACATAGTATTATATAATTCTCTAAATCTCATATGATCTTTTTCTGCTATTTGATACATGGTAAAATCATAACCTAAATCTTTTAAAATAGTCTCTTGGACTTCTGCGTAATATCTATATCTACAGCCACCACCTGCTTGAAATAATACAGTCGCTCCTTTATCTAGAGCTTCTATAAAATTACCTAAATTATATTTAAAAGGAACACATACTGTATCAGGAGAGTTTTTAGAACCTAAGGCAATCGTTTCCTTTGTTATTTTGGGCATTTCTATTACTTTTAAATGAGTTGTGTTTGTTATTAATTTTCTGAAAGGATTAAAATAATTACCTAGTTGTGGAAATGCTATTAACTGTTTCATAGATGGATTCCTCCTTTTAACATGTCTAAGAAACTTTCTAGTCTTGTAATAACTGCTGTATTGTTAGTTAAGTCTTCAAAAGTTAAGAGAAGTGTAGGATGTTTTTTTCTTTTTCTTATAATCATTTCATTAGATAGAGAATCCGGTCCACAAGGAAATGCTGTTAAGATAATAGTCCCATCTACTTTGTCTTTGAAATAATTAAAGGCTGCTAGATATTCTTTATTCATAGTGAAATGTATTTTTTCTGATATTTTACTACAATTAAAGTCTATTAAGTCTCTTGGTATTTGATAACTATAAATAATAGAGATATTATTTTTTTCTAGATAATTAATGATACTTTTTCCTATTAAATTATCCTTTAAGATATAAGGATGCCCTAAGAGTAATATCTTTGTCTTATTACTTCTTAACTCTTCTTTCGCTTTATTTTCCTCACTTTTGTAATAATTATTCTCTATAATTTTCGCTTTGTTATAAGCATTTAAAGATTCAATTATACTAAAGCCTAGTTCTTTTCCCATTTTGATAAAACCACTTTTTTCTGTATGATGATGTTTAAGATCAATATTATAATTTAATATCTTTACATTAGGAAAAGTATTTCTTACAATATCATATAAAGCATTGAAATTAGTACATACTTGTTCAGATTTAGTTAAAGAGTATATTCTTGGTACTAAGATATAATCACAATTTTCTTTTAATTCTTCTATATGACCTAAGTATATTTTTAAAGCAAGACAAGATTCATCTATACTTTTTTCTTTTCCTAGTATTAGAGTCTTAGATGTAGTATCATTGCTTTCAATATAATCAACTTTTAATTCATCAAAAAATGCTTTCCAGATAGGAGCATAGTAGTAGTAAAGTAGTGCTTTGGGAAGTCCTATTTTCATTTTGGTATCATTCCTTTCTTTATAATCTATGAAATAAATTCTTGTAATATTTAACTTTTTTGTTAAAATATAATTATATATACTTAAGAGGAGCGGGTATTATTATGATAGAAAGAGATTTAATTATTCATCCAGGAGAAACTATTAAAGAAATAATGTTAGATAGAAATATGACAACAGAAGAATTAATGGTTAAAACTAATTTGTCTTTAGAGTATATTAGTGATGTAATTAAGGGGAAAAAATCTATTTCTGATATATTTGCTAGTGCTTTGGAAAATGTATTTGGTATTTCAATTGAGTCTTGGATTAATCTACAAAATATATATGATAAAAATATATATTAAAATGAAATTTTGAAGAAATTATTTAATAATACTTAATTTTTAATTATTTTATGATATAATTGTAGACGGAGGGAGAAGTTTATGAAAAAAGAGAATATAGAAAAAATTAAAACTGCTACTATAATTGTATTACTTTTAGTTATAGTGTTTGGTGCTAGTTATTTTACATCTGAATTACAAGGTAGTGATAATAGTACTACAACTGCTAGTGAATCTAATAATAGTTCTAATGATACATCTAGTAGTAGTGATATACCAGAAGAAGAACAAGGAGATTTAACAGAGATTGATATTGATGAATACTTAGATCTTAAAGAAGGAAGCGATGCATCTATCATCTATGTTGCAAGACCTACATGTGGTTATTGTCAACAAATGGAACCTATTGTTAGAAATATTATTTATGAATATGGGGTTACTGTTAATTATTTAAATACAGATGAATTAGATGATGATGGTCAAGCTAAGTTAATAGAGTCTGATGATTACTTTAGTGAAGGATATGGTACACCTTTATTACTTGTAGTTAAAGATGATGAAATTGTTGATATCCAAGAAGGTTATACTGATAAAGATACGACTGTTAACTTCTTAACAGATAATGGTTTTATCAGTGAATAGAGGACTTTATGAATAACGAAGAGATTTTAAGAACTCAACTTTCTAATTTTAAGAGAAAGTATCCTTTAACTATTGGATGGAGACTTAAAAATCATTCTAGGGTATTATTTGAACATTTACATGATGATGAAGTAATTAGATATGCTTTTTATGCTCAGAAAAATAAGAGTTCTTTAGATGTGACTAGTAGTGGTATAGTTGCAGTTACTAATAAAAGATTAGTAATTGCAAGAGATAGAGTTGTATTTGGTTATTTTCTTGATAGTATTACTGCTGATATGTTTAATGATTTAAAGCTTAGAAGTGGTATTATATGGGGTAAAGTTATAATAGATACAGTTAGTGAACTTGTAATTTTATCTAATATAAGTAAGAGTGCTTTAGCAGAGATAGAAGAAGAAGTAACTAGTGCAATGTTAGAATTAAAAGATGAGAATTAGTTCTTGTCTTTTTATTTTTCTTGACATGGGAGTAGAACACGGGTGTATGATTGTTATGAAAGGAATGATTGATGATGAAAATATTATTTATGAATAGTAGTCCTAATAGAGAGGGGAATACTTATAGAATAGGAGAAGAATTATTAAAAGATAAAGAGCATGATGTTTTACAGATGGCAGATTATAGAATATCTCAGTATGGTCAAGTGTTTGATGATGATGAGATTAAAGATGTATTAAAAAAGATAGATGAGTGTGATGTTTTAGTAATAGGTAGTCCTGTTTATTGGTATACTGTTTCTGGTATGTTAAAGACTTTTATAGATAGGCTTTATATGCTACCTGAGGCAGAAACTTTAAGAGGTAAGAAACTATATTTATTCGCTCAAGGTTCTGCACCTAACCAAGATACTGTTAAATCTATTGAGTTTTTATCTAATAGATTAAGTTATTTAATGGGGATGGAGTTAAAAGGTGTTGTTACTGATAGTTTGGATGGTAAAGAGATATTGAGTAAGATGAAAATTGAAAATTAAGGAAGTTTGTTATGAGGGAAGAAGATTTAGAAATTGTTTATTCTAAAGATAATGAAGCGATAGAAAAAGATTATAGTAAATGTATTTCTTGTGGATATTGTGTTAAAACTTGTCGCGATGAAGTTACTGTGGCAAGAATGTATGAAATAGATAAAGTATTAGAGCCTATTTGTATAAACTGTGGACAATGTGTTAATATGTGTCCTACAGAAAGTATTCATGAGAAGTTTGATTACTTAAGATTAAAAAAGTTATTAAAAGATGAAAGTATTGTTAAGACTGTAAGCATCGCTCCTGCAGTTAGAGTAGCGATAGGAGAAGAGTTTGGTGGAGATTTAGGAGAAAACTTAGAAGAAAAGGTAGTAACAGCTTTAAGAAAATTAGGTTTTGATTATGTCTTTGATATTACTTTTGGGGCTGATTTAACTATTATGGAAGAGGCAATGGAGTTAGTTAATAGAATTAAGAATAAAGGGACTTTACCTATGTTTACATCATGTTGTCCTGCTTGGGTAAAGTATGAAGAAATCTTTTATCCAGAATTTATTCCTAATTTATCTAGTTGTAAGAGCCCTATTGCAATGCAGTCTACAATGATTAAAACTTATTTTGCAGGCAAGAAAAAAATACCTGCTAAAGATATTTTAAATGTTGTAATCGCTCCATGTACTGCTAAGAAAAGTGAGATTAAAAGAAAAGAGATTAATAGGTCAGGTGTTTCTGATACTGATTTTGTTTTAACTACTAGAGAGTTAGCAATGTTATTAAAAGAAGAAGGTATTGATTTAAAAACTTTAGATAAAAGTAATTTTGATTCTCCTTTAGGAAAAGGTAGTAGTGCTGGTCTTATCTTTGGAAATAGTGGGGGTGTGATGGAAGCTGCTCTTAGGACTGCATATTATTACTTAACAGGAGAAAATCTTAGTAAAGAAAAGTTAGTATTTAATGAAGTTAGAGGAATGGAAGGTATTAAGGAAGCTTCTGTTATGATAGGTGACTTAGAAATTAAAGTTGCAGTTCTTAACGGGATTTCTAATGCTAAAATATTATTAGATAAGATAAGAAAAGGGGAAGTAAATTACCATTTTGTTGAAGTGATGAGCTGTTTAGGTGGTTGTATTGCCGGAGGAGGACAGCCTAAAAGTACTTTACTTAATCTTAATAAGACAAAGCTTGCGAGAATAAATGGTATCTATAAAGAAGATGAGAAAGCTAGTATTAGATTTTGTCATGAGAATCCTGAGATTAAAGAAATCTATAAAGATTTTTTAGAATATCCTAATAGTTCTAAAGCAGAAGAGTTACTTCATACTACTTATCAAGATAAATCTTATTTGTTAGGAGGTAAAAGATGAGTGAAGAAGATATAAGAAAGAAAACTTTAGAGTGTGTTTCTTGTGTTACTAAGCCTTGTCAGGTAGGGTGTCCTTTGAATAATGATACAACTGGTTTTATAAAGTTAGCTCGTGAAGGTAAGTATGAAGAGGCATATCACTTATTATTAGAGACAACTGTGTTATCTTCTGTTTGTGGAAGAATATGTCCACATGAGAGGCAGTGTCAAGGAATGTGTGTTAAGAGAGTGTCTTATGAAGCGGTTAAAATAGGTGATATAGAAGCTTTTATTGGGGATATGGCTTTGAAGAATAACTGGACTATTAGTAGTTTACCTCTAAAGAATAAGAAAGTGGCTGTTGTAGGAGGAGGACCTAGTGGGTTAACCTGTGCAGCTTTTTTAAGAAGAAATGGTTATGGTGTGACAATCTATGAAAGACATAACTACTTAGGTGGTCTTTTATATCATGGGATACCTCAGTTTAGGTTAGATAAAAAATTGCTAAGTAAAGTAATTGATAAGATTTTAGAGTTAGGTATTAATGTTAAATTAGATAAAAGTATAGGAGAAGATTTTAGTTTAGAGGATTTAGAGAAAGAATATGATGCGGTGTTTTTAGGGTTTGGTGCGAATCTTTCTAGTAAGATGAATATACCTGGAGAAGACTTGGAGGGTGTTCTTGGTGGTAATGAGTTGTTAGAGTCTAATAATCATCCTGATTATACTGGTAAAACAGTAGTAATCAGCGGTTCTGGTAATGTTGCTATGGATGTTGCTCGTACTATAAAAAAAGCCAGTGCTAAAAAGGTATATGTTATTTATAGAAGAAGTGAGAGGGAAGCACCTGCTGAAGCGAAAGAGATTAGGGAAGCTAAGATTGAAGGAGTAGAGTTCTTATTCCAAAATAATATTCTTGGTATTTATGGTAGTGATAAAGTAGAAAAAATTGAAGTAATCAAGACAGAACTTGTAAAAAAAGAAGAGGAGGATAGATTATCTCCTGTTAATATAGAAGGATCTAATTATTATCTTTCTTGCGACTATGTAGTTATGGCGATAGGAAGTCATCCTGAGGAATCTATTGTTAATAGTTTAGGTTTAGTTCTTGATAAAAGAGGGAGAATATTAATAGATAAAGATGGACATACTTCAAAAGAAAAAGTCTTTGCAGGAGGAGATTTAGCTGGTACTAAAGGTACAGTTGCCTTTGCCTCACGTACTGGAAGAGATGCGGCTTATGCAATTATGAAATATCTGGAGAGTGAGTCATGAAAAAGAAAACTATAGTATTTATAATAATATTAATATTGGCGGTGATTATTATAGGAGCTTTTTGGTTTATAAATAGAGATGATAGTAGTAATAATAGAGAAATTAATAATATAAGTTACTTTACAAAAGATTCTACTATAGGTGATGTTATTAATAATGAAGCCTTTGCAGGATTTGGTAATTTAATATTTCCTGTTGATAGAAGTTATGATTTAGATACTACCTTGGCTGATATAGACGATATTTATATTTGGTATAATAACATAGATGATGATACTACTGTTAATATTGTTAATTTCTTAAAAGAAGAAAGTGATAGGGGAGAGGAAGTATTTTATCCAATTTATACTGAAGAAGAGATGAATAGTGATCCTGATAAAAGAAATGTTGGGCTATTCTTTTTTAGAGGAGAAGAGAATAATAAAACTGCAATTGTAAATGTCGGTGGTGGTTTTATGTATGTAGGTGCCATGGTTGATAGTTTTCCTCATGCTTTAGAACTTTCTCGGATGGGTTATAATGCTTTTGCTCTTATTTATAGACCAGATGCTTCACTTGCTATGGAAGATTTAGCTCGTGCAGTTTCTTATCTTCATGATAATGCTAGTGACTTAAAAATTGATATTAGAGATTATTCCGTTTGGGGTGGTTCTGCAGGTGGTAGAATGACCGCTTGGATTTCTACTTATGGAACAGAAAGTTTTGGTGAAAAAGTTTATCCTAGACCTAGTGCTGCTATTATAGAGTATACTGGTCTTAGTGAAGTAACAGGAGATGAAGTACCAACTTATAGTGTCGTAGGTACAAATGATGGTATCGCTTCTTATAGAGTTATGGAAGATAGAATAGAAAGAATTAAAGAAAATGGTACTGATGCTGAAATTGAATTTTTTGAAGGATTATCACATGGTTTTGGTTTAGGTATAGGTACTGTTGCAGAAGGCTGGATTAATAATGTTGTTAAGTTTTGGGAAGACCATATGTAATTTTTACACATAAAAAAATATATGTGAATTATTACTCACATGAAGATAAATGTTATTTTGTTATCTTCTTTTTTAAATTATATTAATTTTAATGGAGGGATGATATGAAGAAAAGTTTGATGATAATTATAGGAATTATTTTAATAGTAGTGTTATTAGTTATATTATTTTTCTTTAATAGAGATAATTTAACTACTGATAATAATGACTTAAATAATGAAGAGAGTAATGGCAGTGTAACAGATTCTTCTAGAGTTGAAGATGATTTTAAGATAGATTTAGTTTATCATAGTGATGAAGGTAGAGATATTCATTATAGTGCATATATTCCAGATAATATAGAAGAGTTAATATGTTTATTACTTTACCGGGTTATGAAGGATTATACTTTCAAGGAGTTGGAGTTAATCTAGAATATGAAGACTTTGCTTTTACTGCCCGTGATATTAATAGTAATATGATTAATCTTGCACCTCAGTTAGATGACTGGGGAGAGACTTCTGCAAGAGATACCATTGCCCTAACTCGTTATTATCAAGAGACTTATAATATTGATAAAACTTATATTGAAGGATATTCTGGTGGAGGAGAAACTTTATCTTTAGTACTTGATAGGGCACCAGAATTATATGATGCTGCTTTAATGGTTAGTAGCCAGTGGGATGGTGGCTATGACAGAGTTGTCGAGAAAAAAGTTCCTTTATACTTCTTTATAGGACGTGATGATGATTATTATGGTTCTAATAGTTTTAGAGAGACTTATCAAGAGTTATATGATAGATATAAAGATGAAGGTTTAAGTGATGATGAGATAGATGATATTTTGGTTTTAGATGTAAGAGATGAAGATTACTTTGATTCTCATGGTATTTCTTCACAACATGCAGGTGGAGGGTTAGCAGCTCATGAAGAAGATATAATGAAATGGCTACTTACAAAATAAAATTATAAAAATTTAATTATATTAAAGACTTTTTCTTAGAAATTTGTTACAATTCTCATATAGAGGATGGTGTTAATCTATGGAGTTAAATAAAATGACATTTATTGATTTATTTGCTGGTATAGGTGGCTTTAGATATGCACTTTCTTCTTTCGGATGTAAATGTGTTTTTTCATCAGAATGGGATAAGTATTGTAGAGAAAGTTATAATCTTAATTTTGGAGAAACTCCTTATGGAGATATAACTATAATAGATGAAAAAGATATACCAAAATTTGATATTTTGTGTGCAGGGTTTCCTTGTCAGCCATTTAGTATTTCTGGTAAACAAAAAGGATTTGACGATACAAGAGGTACACTTTTCTTTGATATAGTTAGAATTGTTTGTTATCATAAACCTAAAATTATTTTTCTAGAAAACGTTAAAAACTTAAAGGCTCATAATGGAGGAGCGACTTTTGAAGTTATTTCTAATACTTTAAATGAATTAAATTATAATATTTATTATAAAGTGTTGAATGCTAAAGATTTTGGATTACCTCAAAACAGGGAAAGAATTACGATAGTTTGTATTAGGAAAGATATAGATAATGGTAATTTTTCTTTTCCTAAGCCATATAATTCTTTTACTACTATTAGCGATATTAAAGAAGAAGATAAAGATACTAAAAAATATATTATAGAACGAGATGATATTTATATTGATGAAGTTAAGTTACAAAAAGCGATAGAAAATGGTAGAGTTAATAAACCAGTACAAATTGGTATAATTGGTAAAGGTGGACAAGGTAATAGAATATATCATGAGAATGGTATTGGTATTACTTTAGCAGCTTCTAGTGGGGGTGCTGCTTCTAAGACAGGAGCCTATTATATAAATGGTAAAGTTAGAAAGTTAAGTCCAAGAGAAGCGGCTAGATTACAAGGCTTTCCTGAGGATTTTGTTATCATTGATAATGAGAATCAGGCACTTAAACAGTTTGGTAATTCAGTACCAATTAATTTGTTAAAAGAAGTGTTTAAAGGTTTAGAAAAAATATAGGGGGATTAAATGAGTAAATGGAAAGATTTTGAGAATGAAATGACTTCCTATTTGCAAGAGATGTTAGATAACTATAACACTATTGTTAAACAATATGGTAATTCAGATAGTACTGTTTCTGATATAGAGATATTTAGTAATAGTAAGAAATTCTTTGTAGAAGTAAAAATGCCAGTATCACAAAGTTCTCAGTTTGTTGTTGAAATTCAAGATAATAAGTTTGTGTATGGTAGTAAGAATAAGTATGTTTCAGATAAGTACTCTGATGAAATAGTTAAAATACTTAATGATAACTTTGAACTATATAGAAAAGTTAATAAGAAAGGCTTTGTTATTCCTGTTTCTTCTTTAGTTTCTTTTGGATGGGTTATTTCTAATATGAAAAATAAGAACGTAGAGTTTATAATATCTGTTGATAAAAGTAATAATCAAATAATTATTCCTGTAGATAAGATTAGTGAGATATTTAATATAAAAACTATTTTAAGAAGAAAGAAAAGCGGTAGTAGAAGATTACCTAAAGCATATTATGATGATTTTAGGGAATTTTCAAAAATAAATCTTACAATTTGACAAAATAAAAACAACGACCTAAACTTATTAATAAATAGAAAAATACAAGGTAGGTCGTTGTTAATATGAGTATAACACAAAAATTAGAAAATGATTACAAAAATATAGTTGAAAATATAAAAAAACTTCCAAACTCTATTGAAAGAGATCTAATAATAGGATCTTTGGTAGAAGGTTTAGGTAAAAGATGTATTAGTGCTGTAAGTCGTGTCATAGGTATATGTAGAGAAAAAGTAAAATCATGTTATGAAAAGTTTAAAAATGGTATACAATTAAAATTGGAATTTAGAGGAAGAAAATCTATAGTAGAAACATATCCTAATATAAATAATGATATTGAAAGTGTTATTGAAAATTACAAAATTGCTGATTCACATTTTAAAACAGAAACTTTATTTATAAGTATGAATCCTACTGTAATTATTAAAGAGTTAATTGATAAATATGATTATCAACCTAAATTTGCTTGTTACAACTCTATTGTTAAAATACTAAAAGATATGGGATATAAATATCATAAAATTCCTAAATCTGAAGTAATTGATAAAATTCCTGAAACAGATGCTATATTTAAAAATGTTAATGACCATTTAGAATCAATTGATAATAGAAATGAAGAAGTGGCTTTCATTTCAATAGATGATAAAGCGACTAAAAAAATTGGTAACTTTAGCGATAATGGTTATTCATGGCAAAATATAAAAGCTCTTGACCATGATACTACTTTTAAATATGCTGTTAAACCATTTGGAATATTAGATTTGAAAACAAATGAAACATTTGTAACTTGTACTCCTTATAACTCAACAGCAGCATTTAAAGTAGATTGTATAGAAAAATATATTGTTAGGAAGAATAAACATCACAAATTAAAGAAGTTAGTTGTTTTTCTAGATAATGGTCCAGAAAATAGTAGTAGAAGAAAACTTTGGTTAAAGAAAATAGTAAAATTATCCATAAAATACAATTTAATAATACAACTAGTTTATTATCCACCATATCATTCAAAGTATAATAAAATTGAAAGAGTTTGGGCACATATACAAATGGAATGGCGTAGAATAACGATAGACTCATTAGATCTACTTATAGATTGTTTAAACAAAATGAAATGGAAAGGAATCGATATTAAAGGAAATTTATCTATGAATAAATATGAGAAAGGAATAAAAGTATCAGATTATGAAATGGAAACAGAAATAAATCCTCATATAATACGAGAAGAAGGGTTAGAAAAATGGAGTTTTGTTATAACTCCATATGCTAACTAAAATTGTAAGATTTATTTTTGAAAATTCCCTAATTTTAAGTAAAAAGATAGACATTATTTATCTATCTCTTGACTGAACTGTAACAAAAGAATTTAAAGAGCATGAACAATTGGTTGATTTTTATATTTCTAGAGGAATTGAATTTAATGATGATAAAAAGTTTTTTCATCCACCTATATTATCTTATATTGCAGAAATAAATAATAATTTTGTTGGAGCAATAACTATTTGTAAAGAAGGAAACGACTTTATTCTAGACGAAGTTGCTGTTGTTGAAAATTATGAAAAGCAAGGTGTGTGTACTGCTTTAGTTAATTTTGCAATTAGTAAAATAAAAAAAGAATATGGGGAAAGTAAATTTTATTTAGTAGCAAAAAATCCAGAAGTGTTTAAAAATATGGGTTTTAATATTATTCAAAGGGAAGAAGCACCGAATTTCTCTGAATGCTTTTCCTGTCCAAATTTCCAAAAAATATGTTTTCCTGAAATAATGGTTAAAACTTTAAAAAAGTAGATGCAACTCTACTTTTAATTTTTAATATAAAAGATAAGTAAATTAATAGTTAAAACGACTTATTTTTGAAATAAGCTTTAGAGTGTTTAGAATTTTTTTAATAATCCAAAATAATTTAGTTATTGGTCTTTATTGTTTTCAAATAGAACTTTTTCAACTTCACTAATTAATTGTTCTTTATTAGGAATGTAATAAGTATAAGTTGAAGCGAAAATATTATTAGATAAACCACCTAAAGCATATTCTAAAGCAACTTTATCTTTTTCGGCACATAATATAATACCTATTGGTTTACCGTCATCTTCACTATTTACAACTTTTTCATAATAATTTAGATACATATTCATTTGTCCTAAATTTTCTGCTTTTAATTTGTTCATTTTCAAGTCAATTAAAACATAAGATTTAAGAAACTTATTATAAAATACCATATCAACATAATAATCAGTATTGTTAAGTGTTATTCTTTGTTGACTGCCAACGAACATAAAGCCTTTACCTAACTCAAGCAAAAAATCTTCTATATGTCTAATTAATTTATATTCTAAATCTTTTTCTAGAAGTGGTTTTTGTTCTTTTATTCCAAGAAATTCAAATACATAAGGTTGTTTTATAATGTCGCTTGGTTTATTAACTGTTTGACCTTTTCTTGATAGTTCAAGCACTTTTTCCTTATTATTTTTACCATCTGAAAGAAGTAATCTTTCGAATAAAGAAGTATCTAATTGTCTTTGTAATTCTCGAACAGACCAGTTGGAACTAATACATTCTTTTTCATAAAAATTTCTTTTCGCATCATCTTTAATTGTTATTAGTTCAACATAATGAGACCAACTTAATGACTCATTTATCATATTATAATCAGGATATACATTATAAAACCATCTCATATAAGTTAAATTAGTAAGTGAATAACCTTTACCTAGAAGTTTTGTTAATTCTTTAGATAATTCTTTTAAAACTTCTTTACCATACTCTAATCGGTTATTATCTTCGTTTTCATGTTTAACAATAATTCTCCCTATATTCCAATATACGTAGGTTATTGATTTATTTATTTCTTTTGCTAAATTTGATTTTGCTTCGTTTACCATAGCACTAATTTCTAATGCCATTGAATTATTCTTTTTTAACATAAATTGCTCCTTTCTGAATTTTTCAGACGCGTCTGAAAAATCTCAAAACTTTGATATTATTTTACCATATAATTTGCTAGTTAGTAGCTGTTATTTATATTTCTAAATCAAGGTCATCATGATCTTTGTGTTTATCATTTTCTTTATTCCAATCATAGTTATCTTTTATGCCAGTAATTGTTTTATCGCTAAATATTCCATGTTCGTATAAGTCCTTTGAAAATTCCCAATAATCTTCACGTTCTTTATCTTTTCCAAACATTTTATGTTTGATAAAGTTGACTAATCTACCAAATAAATCTTTAAAGTAATCTACTAATTCTTCAAGATGTTTATTATCTTTTTTTAATTCTTTAATCTCTTTATTTTTATTTTCAATATTCTTTGATAAAGTATCTACTTTAAGAGATAATGCCTCATTATTTTCAGTTAGTATTTTAATTTTTTCTCTATTTTCTTCTAGTTCTATATCAACATTATTTAATGTTACAGATAGTTTTTCAGTTCGTTTGAAATCAGCATTTGTTTGTTGGGCTTTATCAATATATTCTAAAATTTTATTTTTATCATTTTCGGAAATAGTATAGGTATTTTTTACTATTGGTGCTTTTTTAAGATTATTGACTGTGTCTTTAATATCAGTAGTGCTTTTATCAAGTTCACTAGATTTTTTACTGGCTATTTCTAATGCTTTTTTATCTTTTTCCATTTGGTCTTTCATGGCTTGATAATTTCCCATATTTTTGACATATATATCTTTATTTCTACCTTTTTCTTTCTTTTTCAATATGTCATTTAAGCCATATTCTTTATTGAAACTAGCAATACATAGAGTTCTCATTTTATCTTGTAGTTTGCGAAGACTATCTCTTGCGAAAACATCTCCTTTACCAACTTGTTTTTTCATATCATTTTTATTTTTATATTTTATTGGTACACCAACAATGTGAAGATGTGGACTAGTTTCGTCATAATGAATAATCGCACTTGCTATTTTAAAGTTTGGTAGTTGCTGCTCTAAATCACTCACTTGTTCTTTAAAAACATTAGTCATTTTATGTTTGGTGCGACTGGGTAGGTCGTATAATTTAGCAGGTGGAAATCCTGTCTAGAAAGGTGAACCCACACCACTAGTAACGAGTCTTGGAACGAAGCTGGTAACAGTTAGTTTAAGCGTAGATAGTTAGGTACTAGGGTTAGTATTGAGCCACGAAATATGTCAAACTAGAGTGCAGATGTAGTCAAACATGCAGAATGCAATATTTAATATCACGATATTGGGGAAGTAATATTAAAA
>DVKQ01000043.1 GCA_018715925.1 Candidatus Onthousia faecipullorum | reverse complement strand
TTGTGTATAATATTAAGTGTGTTGGATTTATTTAAACTCTTTGAGCGGAATTTATAATAAACCAACACTTTTTATTTTGCAATATATTTTTTGATAGAACTAAAGACTTTTCGTCAGAAATTTGGTACAATTATATATGAAAGAAATCGGAGGTAAATATGAAAGTTTTAAGTATCAGAGAACCATTTGCAACATTAATTATGGAAAAAACTAAAACTATAGAGACTCGTAGTTGGAAAACTAATTATAGAGGGGAACTATATATTCATTCATGTTTATCTTATAGTAAATCTCTAAATGAGAAAGAAGCATCAAACTTATTAAAAAATGATATTCAATTAGGAAAAATTTTATGTAAATGTAATTTAGTAGACTGTATATATATGGATGAAGAATATATTGAAAAGATAAAAAAAGAAGATCCAATTAATTATAAATGTGGTAGATATGAAGTGGGGAGATATGCTTGGATTTTAGAAGATATTGATCCACTACAAGACCCAATAAATACAAAAGGAAAGTTAGGTATTTGGAATTATTCGGATGGGGGAATAAAAAATGGAAATAAATAAATTATATAATGGTGACTCAATACAATTAATAAAAGAATTGGAAAATGATTCTATTCATCTGATTTTATCTGATATACCATATGGAATAGGATATGAAGACTGGGATGTGCTTCATAATAATACCAATTCTGCTTTTTTAGGTAGTAGTAAGGCACAAGAAAAAGCTGGTGGAGTTTTTAAAAGAAGAGGAAAGCCTTTAAACGGATGGTCTGAAGCTGACAAAAAAATTCCTTTTGAGTATCAAGAATGGTGTTCTACTTGGGCATCAGAGTGGTTAAGAGTATTGAAACCAGGAGCATCAGTTTTTATATTTGCTGGAAGAAGAATGTCACATAGATGTATTTGTGCAATGGAAGAATCTGGTTTTATTTTTAGAGATATGATTGCATGGGAAAAAGATTCTGCACCACATAGAGCACAACGCATTAGTGAAGTATATAAAAGAAGAAATGATACCCTTAATGAAGAAAAATGGGCAGGTTGGAGAGTGGGTAATTTAAGACCGATTTTTGAACCTATTCTATGGTTCCAAAAACCATATAAATTAGGAGCCACACTTGCAGACAATGTTATAAATCATGAAGTAGGAGCATTTAACGATTTGCTATGGAATAAGTATACGATAAATTCACAAAATATTATAAAAACTAAAAAAGAAAAAAGTGACCATGGATTGCATCCAACTCAAAAACCATTATCATTAATGAATGCATTAATTGAATTAACAACAAAACCTGGTCAGATTGTATTAGATCCTTTTATGGGAAGCGGTAGTACGTGTGTTTCAGCTAAATTGCTTGGGAGAAAATACATTGGATTTGAACTTGATAAAAATTACTATGAAATTGCAGTAAATAGAATTAAAGAGATAAATATACAAGAAAAAATGGACATATAAAAAGATGTATTAAGCTACATCTTTTTCTTCGGAATGATTTACTCGAAATTTATTAATATTTATTATTGATTGTTCAATACTTTTTGTATCTTCTTTTATCATTAAATTTAATAACATCTGCTCAAGTAATTCTTTATCAAGCTCATCAAGTTGTTTTTTCTTTTCTTCTTTAATAGTTTCAACTAAATTATTTAAATAAAAAATATTCATATTTATATAATCGTCTATTATTTTGTTAGAATAATCTAAAAATGAATTGAGTTTTTCTCGTGTTGTATTAGTTATAGATATTATTTCTTTATCGATTATGTTCCAATATTCTTTTTTGTTGGTTGATTTATTTTTCAAAGAATTAGGAAATATTCTATTAAATTCCCATAATTTTTTTAAATCAGTTGTATTATATGTCTTTGAATAATATAGAAGAAATGCTAAATATTTATATGGCAGCATTATTGTTGGAATTGATTTTGTGCTACAATATTGATAAGCATCACTTCCTTTAGTCCATTCATGTTTGCATGGATAAACTACTAACCCTCCTAGACGTTGTTCAAGTGGATATCTATCCAACCACTTAGAAATATCAGCAAGTTTTAAAAAGTCTTTGACATTTGGCGCCGCTTGACTTCTTCCTAATCTAAAACTTTTAGAATCACATACTATAATTTTATTGTTGATAATAATATTTACATCTTGATATGATGCTTTTTGTTTAACATATTCGCTATTAAATCCCATTCTCCTTGCCCATTCGGCAGTCATAACTTCTACCAATTTTGTAAATAAAGTTTCTTCACTGGAATCACTTTCATATATATCAGGAATATACCCAGTATAAATAAGTTTATTTATGAAATCATTATCATCAAGTTCTTTAAGATAATCACTGAAACTTTTAGCAATATCATCACTATTAATTATCGAGTTATTCGTAAAAAAAGTATCAACATAATTCATCATAAACATGTAATCTATATTTTTTGACATAGTATCACCCAAGTAGATTATATCATAAAATTAATGTTAATTACCGCTTAGAATAAGAAAAAATCAATAAAAATATTCTTATTGTTTTCTATATAAATAAGTAGTATACTTTAAAAGTAAACAAAATGTTGTAAAAAGATGAATTTGTCCACATTTTGTCCACGTAAATATAAAATTAGTAATATTTATAATATAGATAATACTAATAATATAATGTACTAAATGCCCATGAAATAAGGAAATAAACATAATACTATTTGTACTATATGTACTTAAAGTATGGTCAAATAATTTTCATGTGGCTCAGGTAAGAAATACAAACAGTGCTGTGGAAAAAACAAATAAACTGTATATAATTTTAGGCAAGAACACTTATGACTTTGGTCATGGGTGTTTTTTCAAGATTAAAATAGTTCTATACATTTTAAAAGGTGTATGTTAATATATACACATAACTAATAGAACACACCTGCTATTTATAAAATAATTGTGATTTAATATTAGGAAAAATATGTAAATTAAAGGAGGTTTTCATGGAAGAGGAAAATAACATTATAATATATCAATTAGAAGATGGTAAGACAAAGATAGATGTAAAACTAGAAGATGAAACAGTATGGCTATCTCAACAGCAAATGGCAAAATTATTTTCTACATCTAGAACTAATATTATCGAGCATATAAATAATATCTATGCTGAAGAAGAACTTGATAAAACTTCAACATGTCAGAATTTCCGACAAGTTCGAAAAGAAGGAAACAGAACAGTGAATAGGGAAATTCCATATTATAATTTAGATATGATTATTTCTTTAGGATATAGAATTAAATCTAAAGTTGCTACTAATTTTAGAAAGTGGGCAACTGAAAGATTAAAAGAGTATATGATTAAGGGCTTTACCATGGATGATGAAAGACTTAAAGGTAATGGAGGAGGAAATTATTGGAAAGAGTTACTTGCAAGAATTAAAGATATAAGGTCATCTGAAAAAGTATTATATAGACAAGTACTTGATTTGTATGCAACTGCAGTAGATTATGATCCTAAAGATAGTAAATCAATAGAGTTTTTCAAAATTGTCCAAAATAAACTTCATTATGCTGCTCATGGACATACAGCATCAGAAGTAATCTATGAAAGAGCGGACTCGGATAAACCATTTATGGGATTAACTACTTTTAGAGGTGATTTACCAATAATGAGTGATGTTATCATTGCTAAAAACTATTTAACAGAAGAAGAACTAAAAATATTAAATAATTTAGTCTCTGGATATTTTGATTTTGCGGAGATACAAGCGATTAAACATAATCCAATGCATATGGCTGATTATATTAAACAATTAGATGTAATTCTCTCTAGTACTGGAGAAAAGGTGTTGAAAGGTAAAGGTACAGTTAGTCATAATGAGGCAATAAATAAAGCGAAAGATGAATATAAAAAATATCAAGTAAAAACATTAAGCCCTGTAGAAAAAGAATATTTAGAAACTTTAAAAGCTATAAGCAATAAGATAGATGATAAAGAAAAAATGTAAAGTTATGCTAAAAAGTATAACTTTTTCTGTTAACTATATATTTTATAAGAATAAAAATGTTATAATAAATATAGAAAGGATGGTAAAAATGAAAGGATTAAGAATATTCCAATATGGTTGTGGAAAAATGAGTGTTTATACTATGAAATATGTCATAGATAATGGAGGTACTATAGTAGGTGCAGTCGATATTAATCTAAGTGTTATAGGAAAAGATATTGGAGAAATTATGGGAACAGATAATACTGGTATTATTGTTGAAGATGCTAATAAGGCAGAAGAACTTCTAACTGAGTTAAAACCTGATTGTGTTATCGTTACAACTATGAGTTTACTAGCTGATGTAGAAGATGCCTTAATGGTATGTGCTAAATGTGGAGTTAATGCTATTACTACTTGTGAAGAAGCATTTTATCCAATGAACTCTAACCCTACTTTAACAGAGAAAATTGATAAACTTGCTAAAGAAAATAATTGTACAATTACAGGTAGTGGTTATCAAGATGCTTTCTGGGGTAATCTAATTACTACACTAATAGGATCAAGTCACAATATTACTAAGATAAAGGGTAGTTCTTCTTATAATGTAGAAGACTATGGTATCGCTCTTGCTAAAGCTCATGGGGCAGGTCTTACAAAAGAAGAGTTTGAGGAACAAGTAGCAAGTGTCGATGAAATAAGTGATGAAGAAAGAAGAAAAGTAATAGAAAGTGGTACTTACTCTCCATCATATATGTGGAATGTTAATGGTTGGCTTTGCGATAAACTAGGTTTAACAGTAGTGAGTCAACGTCAAAAATGTGTACCTCAGTTCAATGATTATGATATTGAATCATCTACTTTAGGAATGACAGTTAAAACTGGTATGGCTACAGGTATGAGTGCAGTTGTTACAACAGAAACAAAAGAAGGAATTACCTTAGAAACAGAATGTATCGGTAAAGTTTACAATAAAGATGAATTTGATAGAAATGAATGGACAATTTATGGCGAACCTGATACAACTCTAGTAATTGAAAAACCAGATACAGTAAGATTAACCTGTGCAGCCATTGTTAATAGAATTCCTGATGTAATTGCAAGTGAAGCTGGCTTTATCCCAACATCACGTATGGGAGAGTTAAAATATATAAAAGAATCTAATAATTAAAATATCCACAATATCTGTGGAAAAAGATAAAGATGTTAGTTTATGCTAGCATCTTTTGAACTTTAATTTGACGAAGAAGAAAAATACACATATAATATCATTAAAGAAAAGAGGAATTATTATGAGACTTAGTAGATTAAATATTAAAAAGATTAACCTAAATGATATTGATAAGAACTATTCAGGACAAGATATCTTAATGAAATTAGGAGAACTTTATCAATATGAAAGTGGTATATATGGCTATGGAAATCTTTGGACTAAATTAGAGCGAATTGTTGAAAATATTATTATTGAAGAATTAGATAAAGTAGGTTGTATTCAAGTAGAGTTTCCTAAACTACAACCTAAGAAAATATGGGAACAATCTAATAGATGGGATATGTATACTAAAGAAGGAGATATTATGTTTACTCTAGATAATAATCTAGGAGAATATGGTCTTGCCCCTACAGCAGAAGAGTGTGCAACCCTATTTGGTGCTGCTAGACTTCCTTCATATAAGAACCTACCTGCAATATACTATCAAATAGGAGAAAAATTTAGAAAAGAAATAAGAACAAGAGGTTATCTTTTTAGACCAAGAACATTTGTAATGATGGATGCTTACTCTTTTGATAAGACAGAAGAAGATATGAAAAAAACATATGATTTAATGCATGAAGCTTACTTAAATATCTTTAAAAGACTAGATATTAAAATAATGCCTACAGTAAGTGATAATGGTGTAATAGGAGGAAGTGTAGCCGAAGAGTTCCAAGTAGCAACTAAACTTGGAGAAGATACAGTCCTTTATGATGAAGAACAAAACCTAGGCATTAATAAAGAAGTATTAGAGTTTGATAATAAAGATGATTATTTAAAACAATTAAATATTACTGATACTAGCAAATTAAAAGAATATCAAGCAGTAGAGTTAGGTAATAACTTCCAGTTAGGGACAAAATATTCAGAAAGTATGAAATTATTCTTTACTGATGAAAATGGTAATAATAAGCCATATTATATGGGATGCTATGGAATAGGACTAGGAAGAATAATCGCTTGCCTAATAGAAAATAATGTCATTAGAAAAGATGATAAAGTTAAAGGTTTCGCTCTACCTTATAAAATCGCTCCTTATAAAGTACAAATTATCTATAATGAGAATAATAAAGATAAAGCAGAGTTTTTATATAAGGAATTAACAGATAATAATATTAATGCTATTATTGATGATAGAGAGAATCTAACTATTGGTAATAGAATTAATGATGTATATGTACTTGGTACACCTAAAATGATTATATTAGGTAATAAATTTGATGGAGAAAACTATTGTATAGAAAATACAAAAGATAATTTTACTGATACGGTTAAGGTATCTGAAATAGTTGATTACTTTAAGAATTTATAAAAGACTCAAATATGAGTTTTTTTGAATAAAATTATGTGGATTTCCACATAATTTTGTTTATGTTGAACTTTTAGTTATGTTGAACTTTTAAAAAGAAGTCCTTTAAATAAAGACTTTTATTATAAAAAGTTCCACATAATTTTTTGTTAAAATTGTATTGTATTCATAAAAATAAGGAGTGTGATGA
>DVKQ01000042.1 GCA_018715925.1 Candidatus Onthousia faecipullorum | reverse complement strand
TCTTCATTCCAGATAAGGGTACTACCATTTTCGCAACTAGATAAATTTTCGTTGTACTCATAACCGGAGCCCGGCCAGGTGGTATCGGTAGATACTTGATATTCTCCTGAACCTGCAGATGTTTCTAACATTAAGGAAAACGTTTTATTATTAACACTTTCTTCGCTTTTACCACTTGCTATTACTACTCCATCAGTATTTATATAGTTATATATTATAAAAGTTAATATAAATATACCTACTATAGATAATGTAATTACTACTTTTTTCTTCTTCATAATAAGCTCCTTTATATGTAGTATATAATAAAAAATGTAATAACTTTGTCGAATGCTGTCTACTACTATAATAATTATAGATAAATTTTATCTAAAAATCAATAGATAATATTTATCTAAGATATAATTTTATCAGGTGAAGCAATGAATAGATTAAGAGAACTACGAGAAGACAGGGATTTGGTTCAAAGAGAAATTGCAAGAGAACTTGGAATATCGCAAAGAAATTATAGCTATTATGAAACTAGTCAAACAATATTAACGGAAGATATATTACAAAGACTTGCTAATTATTATAATACTAGTATTGATTATATAGTATATAGGACTGATATTAGGAAACCCTATCCGAAGTCAATCGTCGACAAAGAAGAAATTGGAGTATAAAAAAGATTTAAAGCATTATGAGTGGCTTTAAATCTTTTTTATTTTTACTAAAGCCTCTTAATTCGACAAATATTTCAATTTGTTTGTGATAAAGTATATAACCAATCGGAGGTTTTGGTAATGAATTATTACAAAGAAGTTGAAAATTTAATTAAGAAAGCTGAAATAAATAAAGGAGTTCGGGCTTTACAGGATAATAGTGAAACTTTGTATACCTACTGGCATATTGGAAAACTTATAGTTGAGGCTCAAGGTGGAGAGAAAAGAGCCAGGTATGGTGATGGTTTGATAAAAGATTGGGGAAGAAAACTAAGCGAGAAATACGGAAAGAAATACGATGCTTCGTATCTTTCTAAAATGCGTTTATTTTATTTGACTTTTCCAATTTTGGAATCACTGATTCCAAAATTAAGTTGGACCCATTATATGCAAGTTTTAGCAATTAAAAATTCAAATGAAAGGAATTACTATATCAACCAAGTAATATTAAATAATCTATCAGTCAGAGACTTAAGACGTGAAATAAAAAACAAATCCTTTGATAGATTATCATATAAAGATAAAAATAGTATTGAGATAATTAATGATAATAATAAACTAACTATTGAAGATATGATAAAAGAGCCGATTATTTTAAAGAGCGATAGAGATGCTAATGAATTAAATGAAGCAGTAATTCATAAATATATAATTTCATTGTTGGAGAATAAATTTTTAGAACTTGGAACTGGTTTTGCTTTAATTGGTCATGAATATAAAATAGTTGTGGGAACAACTACTTATCATATTGATTTGTTATTTTATAATTATAAATTAAATGCTTTTATTGTAGTAGAAGTAAAAACTAGAGCATTAAAACCACAAGATATTGGACAATTAGAATTTTATGTAAGCTATGTTGATAATAATATAAAAGAAGATAATCACAATAAAACTATTGGTGTATTAATTGTTAAGAAAAATAATAAGTATGTTATTGAATATACAACTAGTAGTGATATTTATGTAACTACATATATGCTAACTTAAGTATTTTAATCGGAGGTTTTGGAAATGAATTATTATAAAGAAGTTGAAAGTTTAATAAGGAAAAATGAAATAAATAAAGGAGTTCGGGCTTTACAGGACAATAGTGAAACTTTGTATACCTACTGGCATATTGGTAAACTTATAGTTGAGGCTCAAGGTGGTGCTAAACGAGCCAAGTATGGCGATGGATTAATAAATGATTGGGGACATAAGTTAAGTGAGAAATATGGTAAAAATTATGATAAAAGTAATCTTAGTAAGATGAGAAAGTTTTATATGATGTTTCCAATTGTGGACACACTGTGTCCACAATTGAATTGGTCTCATTATCGCTATATTTTACCATTAAAAAATGTTAATGAGAGAAATTATTACATTAATCAAGTGATTCTAAATAATTTATCAGTTAGAGATTTGAGACGTGAAATAAAAAATAAATCTTTTGATAGATTATCATATAAAGATAAAAATAGTATTGAGATAATTAATGATAATAAACTAACTATTGAAGATATGATAAAAGATCCGATTATTTTAAAGAGTGATAGAGATGCTAATGAATTAAATGAAGAAGTAATTCATAAATATATAATTTCATTGCTAGAGAATAAATTCTTAGAACTTGGAACTGGCTTTGCTCTAATTGGTCATGAATATAAGATAGTTATTGGTAATAATACCTATCACATAGATTTGCTGTTTTATAATTATTTATTAAATGCTTTTGTTGTAGTAGAAGTAAAAACTAGAGCATTAAAATCACAAGATATAGGACAATTAGAGTTTTATGTTGGATATGTTGAAAATAACATTAAGAAAAATTATCATAGTAAAACAATTGGGGTATTAATAGTAAAGAAAAATAATAAGTATGTTATTGAATATACAACTAGTAATGATATTTATGTAACTACATATATGCTAACTTAAGTACAAGAAAAAAGATTTAAAGCATTATGTAAGGCTTTAAATCTTTATCTTTTACTTCATATATGGCTATATCTTTGTTTTGATATGTAAGTATTACTTTATCTTGGATATTAAATGTATTGGGTATAATAGCACCATTGGATACTTTTTTTATTAAAGTATCATCTAGCTTTATTATAGGATAATCTAGGAATTCTTTAAGAGTTAGGAATTTATAATTATTATTTTTTATATCTTCTAAGGTGTAAGAATTTTTTATATCAAAATTACCTTGTTTAGTACGAACTAAGTTGTTCATTGTACCAATAGTATTTAAGTTAGTACATATATCATTAATTAAAGAACGGATGTAAGTGCCTTTAGATACTTTAGTTTTAAAAGTAATAATATTATCTTGGAAAGATAATAACTCTAAAGAATAGATATTAACTCTTCTTTTGGGAAGAGTTATATCTATATTTTCTCTAGCATATTCATAAAGTTTCTTACCATTTATTTTGACGGCCGAATAGATTGGAACTTGTTGGTCATAAGATGTAGGAAAACTAGAAAATACTTTCTCTATTTTATTTAAAGTTAAAGTTGTATTTTCTTTAGCAATGATATTACCAGTAATATCATCAGTGTCAGTTTTTACTCCAAGTTTTATTTCAGCAATATATTCTTTATCATATGAAGTTATTAAATTAACTAATTTAGTGTATTTACCAATAAGACAAACTAGGACACCTGTGGCGTTTGGGTCAAGAGTACCAGTGTGACCAATTTTTTTTGTAGAAAAGATGTGGTTAAGTTCATTAACCACATCCCTACTAGTTAATCCCTTGGGTTTGTTTACGATTAAGAGTGCATCCATTTTGATTCCTCGTTGGTTCTAGAGATTTTTCAAAAACAAAAGTTCTATGTATAGATGTTTCATGACTAGGTTCTTCAATAAAAGAGAAACCATTTTCTAATACTATATCTATTCCAATTTCATCATTTTGAGGGACTTCATAACAAAGCATTGGAATATTTAAATCAATTCCATATTGTTCTAATGTTGCAAAAATATCTTTAGCAATGCGAGATTTTTCATCATAATCCTGATATTCTAAAAACAAAATTTCCGCAATATGAATATCAGTATCTTTTACTCTAATTCTAGCAATAGCTGATATACGACCATCAGATTCTTTATTAGTTACAAATTCTATATTTTCAGAATTTATAGAATCTAATGCTCCAATAGAAGACATTAAAATTTGATCTTTAAAGTCTCTTCTAGATAATTTTTCTAAATCGGTAGTAAATGTCGGTTTACCACGCAATACAGAACTGGGAATTCCATATAGATTTGAGAAAAAGTCATAGTATTCTTCTAGAACTACCCTTTCATATTCTTTTGGTAATTTTTCTTTTACAATATCAATCATTGTAACCTCCTTAATTTAAATTTATACCATCAATACAGTTATTATATATCCAAAGTTTTAACTCTTCCATATCATTTGTTTCATAATAATTAATTAGTTTGGTAAAATATTCACCAATTTTTTCTATAGGTATAGAAATAATACCTTGTCCATTTTTTATCATTTCTTTATTAGCTACTAGATTTGCTACTCTTTTATTACCATCTAGAAACATTTGACTTCTTTGAATCCAACAAAATAATGTAATAGAACGCTCTAATTCTTTATTAATAGATAATATATTTTTTAATTCATCTTCATAATTACATTCACTTGGAAGTTTTGGATGCCAGGAAGTACCAGTAATGCCAACACCTTTATCTCGAAAATCTCCAAGCGGGGAAACATTTTGTCCTTTACATATCTCAAAATGGATTTTCTTTATATAATCAATTGTTATTTCTTCATCAATAGTATCAAAAACATATTGCCAAGCGTCTTTTAAGCCCTTTAATTTCAACATATCATCTATTGAAATATTTCCTGTATTAACATTATTCATAAAAGCATAAGTATCTGCAAAAGTTACAGCAATCCCTTCTAAGTTAGCACTTTTATAAATATTATCAACCAATTTTCTCTTAGCAAAAAAGATATTATCTTCTTTGGTCATGTTATATTTATTTTCCATTACTTAACTCCTTATATGCTTAGTTTAGTGAACTAATTATATCATCAATTTTTTTGCCATATTCTATCGATTCATCATAAATGAATTTTATTTCTGGTGTATGTCTAATATCAACACGCTTACTTACTTCACCCCGAATATAAGGAGCTGCTTCATTTAATTCACGTTCTAATGTTTTTTTATCTAAATTAGATAAGGATGTAAAATATACTTTACAAAAACTTAAATCATTTGTAACATGACAGCCAGTAACGGTGATGGTTTTTAAAAGTGAATCATTTGCTTCATTTGCTAAGATATCACTAATACTATGAGATATATCACTAGCAATACGTTCTATTTTATGACTAGGCATGAGGAACCTCCACCATTTCATAACATTCTATAGTGTCTCCTTCTTTAAAATCATTAAATTTATCTAATGTTATTCCGCATTCAAATCCTTTTTTAACTTCTTTAACAGTGTCTTTTTCTCTTTGAAGAGAAGCTATGGAAT
>DVKQ01000041.1 GCA_018715925.1 Candidatus Onthousia faecipullorum | reverse complement strand
CCATCTTCTTTTACTAAAGATACTTTCTTTAAACTACCATCACTGATATTTAAAGTTACTTCTTGATAAGTACCATTATTTTCAACTGATACTTTTTCACCACCATTTATAGCAGTACCAGAAACAACTGGCTTAGCATTATCTAAGTAAATATCTCTATATTCAGAAACATTACCAGCTTTATCATAGGCTTTAATATTATAACGTGTATTATCTCCTTCTTTATCTAAAGTAAATGTATTACTCTCGATAGTTTCAGTTTCACGTCCATCATAATATTGTACTGTCATATATGCAAAATTATCATCTGTAGCTTCAACAGTATATCCTGAGGTAATAAATCCATTATTAAAGTTTAGTACTGGAAGTGTATTATCAATAGTTACACTTGGATATGCTGACATATTAACATCTTTTTCAGTTAGATTAACTCCAACATTACCAATCTCATCGGCATAACCGTATACTCCAAATGATAATATACCATCACTTAAATCCATATCCTCAGTTAATTTAATATCTGCATAATATGCCTCATCCTTAGTTGAACTAGCTTTGCGATATGTAGCAGTAAATTCTTTACCACCTAATTTAACTGTAGGTTCAGTACCTAATTTTTCATCAAAGTAAATTAATACACGAACAGTATCACCATACTTAGCATATAATTTACCTACTTCATCTTTATATTCATTAATATCAGTAACACCTAATGATTTAACTACTGGTGCACTTCCATCATAAGTTACTTGACCATATTCTTTAGTCTCTGTAACATTAGCATTATCTAAAGTAATAGTATTACCAGCTTTATCATAGATATTTGTTATGGTAAATGGAATTTCTCCATCTTCTAGATTAGCAATAGTATTATCTATAGTAAGATCTGCTACACATATATACTTAGCATAATCTGTTTCACTACACTCTCTAAATGTAGTACTTTGTGAATTTCCTATAGTTAATACAGGTAATTCTGTTAATTCTTCATCAAAGTTAACTTCAACCCTTAATGTTTGACCATTTCTAATAGTCTTACGATTATTTTCATCGCTTAAATTTAGAATGTAAACCCATTTAGGTTCTTCTACATGTTTATCAATTACAAATGTAATTTCTTTAGACTTATTATCAGCTTTATCAGTAACAACAACTGTATAAGTACCTTCTTCAGTTATAGGATCACCTGCATTATAAGGTTTAACAAGTTCTCCATTTTTATGAAGATGTACTGTACCAGGATTAGCATCATCAATAGTAACTGCTACATCAGTATTGTAGTATTTACCATCTTCTACTCCTCCAACTACTGGTTTAGTTCTATCAATTGTAAATGTCAAAGTTTTCTCATTAAATGCAGCATCAACAGCAGTTACAACATAAGTTCCTTCTTCAGTAAATGAATCAGTATAATCTACAGGATTACCATTAAACATTACTGTAGTAGTAACTTCATTATCATCACTTATTGTTAATGATACACTATCATTTCTTGTGAAACTATCATTTCTAATACCACTAATAACCGGACCCTCGCTATCATTTAGTATTTTGTTAACAGTTTCTAAACGGCTTGCTAAATTATCTTTAGCAGTTCCATTATTTAAGTTAGTTACTAACTCTTCTATTTTCTCATCATCGCGATAATCTATTGATTCTACAATACCATCTCTATTAGTAGAATTAGCAACCATTTCTTCTAATCTTTCAATTAAAGATGTAACATCAATAATGTCTCGTACTGCATCAAGACGTTTATTAAGTTCATCTTTTTGTGATTGATTAGTTACTTTGTCTACAAGGCTAGCTGCATAGTCAACATCACCTTGTACAAGAGAAGACTCAGCTTGTTCAACTGCTTTTAAAGCATCAGCATAAGTATTATCAGTAATAGTAGGAATTTCTTCTGTTCCAGAAGTTTGTCCTGTACCACCAGATAAAGTTGAATCATTACCATTACCAGAAAGATTATTTCCTCTAGAGTTGTCATTATCAACTGCATTACCTAACTGATTATCTGATCCATCAGTTAATAGATTACTACTATCTGTTTCATCTTCATCTGAAGAATCATCATCACTAGAACTACTACCGTCACGATCAGAACCTTGTCCATCTCTTTCTTCTATATCTCCTTCCTCAAAATTTTCTTGATTATCAGGATTTGCAAAAACAAATGAACCTAAACCAATAATCAAGAATAAAACTATGATTAAAAGTCCTATTTTTTTCTTATCCATAATATCCTCTCCTTGTACTTATATTTTATCATTAAATTTACAAAAAGCAACTAAATTTACACAAAAATTACACATTTCTATAAAAAAAGCCCTAAATATTTAAAATTTAGAACTTAAAACAAGCGAAAATTAGTAATTGGCCAAAATCTAATAGCAATTTCACCAATAATATCATCTTCTTCTACTAAACCAATTTTTCTACTATCAAGAGAATTATCTCTATTATCACCAAGTACAAAGTACATACCATCAGGAACTGTATTGTATCCTAAATCTTGTAAATCAAAGTCAGGAGTATCCACATCTTTCAAATAATCCTCTACATAATATCTGCCATTTATATAGACTTTGTTATCAATAATAGATATATGATCACCTGGAAGTCCTATAACTCTTTTAATTAAATATTTTGTATCTTCATAAGTGAAAGCTATTATATCACCACGTTTAACCTCGCTAAATCTATACTTAGCTTTATTTAATATTAAAACATCTTGATTTTTTAACGTTGGATCCATAGAATCCCCAACTACTTGTGTAACTGATACTACATATACCATTAAAAATATTAAAATAAATACTATTAAAATAAATTTAACTGAATCTTTTATAAACTCTTTTATAGTTAACCAATCCATAATCATTACCCTTTTCTATATAACATAACAGTTAAAATATAGCATAGATTAAAAGGAAAAGCAAATCAAATTATCTCTACATTTAAATATTTCTCAACAACATTATCATATTCTACTATTTCTTTTATAAAACTAGATCTTTCATTATAAGCATATGGACATAATATATACACTTTATTCTTAGTTCTAGTTAATGCTACATAAAACAGTCTTCTCTCTTCTGGATATAAAATTGGTTCTTCTTTGTCTTTTGATAATAAAGAAATCACAGGTTTATCCTTTATCATACTAGGAAAGCCTCTTTTAGCATTAATAGTATTAAGAATTATTACTTGATCAAAACCTAAACCTTTAGATTTATGAATAGTTAAATATGTTATATCTATATTTTTATTATCCTTTAAAATAACATGATCTCCATCACCTTTTTTAAATAGTGATACATCATAGAAGTAATCTATATCCTTGTTATATCTACCCAATAAAAGAATTTTATCACGGGGGTTTTCTTTATAAATATTTAAAATTATTTCTTTTAAAATTATTTCAATCTTAGCACTTTCTAGATTATTATCATAATAATTTATCACAACAGGATTTTTTAAATGTTTATTAGTAATTAATCTTTTATCTATTTGATAATCATTTTTAGAGATAAAATTGTATGCCACATCTACAAGTTCTTGACTATTTCTATAAGTATTAATAATCTTTAAAATATCAGCATATCCCATAAGATCATAGAAGTTTGTAAATAAAGACATATCTGCTAAAGAAAATGAGTAAATTGACTGATAATCATCCCCTACTGCTACTATCTTTGCATTAAATAAAGTAGAAAGTTCTTTAATAAAATTATATCTTTGATATGAGATATCTTGATATTCATCTACAAATATATAATCATACTCGATTCTTTTAGTTTTAAGTAAAGCTAATTTTTTATAAGCATAATTAATCATATCTTGAAAATCAATTTGGTATCTACTATGAATATAATCATTATAATAACAATAAACTTTTCTAATAAATTTTAATTGTTTAACTACTATTTCATCATCAGTACTAGTTATTAGTTTATCAAAGTCCTTTAAAGTTAGATTACTAGCTTTAAACTTATTAATAAATAATCTAATTAGTTTCGTAGCTTTAAAAAATATTGTATCAGTAGATGTTTCTAAGATTCTAAAATATATCTCATCTAAACTTTTCTCTATTAATGATATATTTCTCTTTTCTAGTTCTTCTTTTAATTTATTTATATAGTCAGTACCATCATCGTATTCACTGTATAGCTCTATTAAATCAGTATTGTACTTATGGTGAAGCTCGCGTTTTTTTTCAACTAGTCTGTTATAATAATTAATATCATCTAAAGTATAGTTTCCATCTTCATTATATTTAGTTAGTCCATAAAACTCTATATATATTTTTCTACCATTAACATCTATTGTAAAATCTGGAGAATAACTTGATTTATTAAAGAGATTATATGGATAGACTTCTTCATAATGATAAGAGATGTTATTACGATATAGAAAGTTAGCGATGCGTACCTCTCCTAATGATTTAACATATTCCCCATTAATAGTTCTATTATATCTAAGATGTCTATCTATTTTATTTTTAACCACTTCTAAAAGATTATCTTTTTCTTTAAGATATTTTTCTTGCATATAAAACTTATAATATTCTTTAAATGTAGAATAAGAAAAAGCTTCATCTTGAAAACTAACTTTTGATTTAAAAGCATCAATAAACTCTTTTAAAAGACTTTTATTTTCAAATATTACTTCTTTAATGTAACTATTAAGTATTACTATCATTTTATTATCATCTATTATTTGTAAAGGGTTATCTGTTAGTTCTCTTAAAATGTTCATTCCAAGTTTATGAAATGTTAATACTTCTATATTAAGATTAAAGTCATTATTTATTCTAAAAGAAAGTTCATCTTTTGCTTTATTAGTATATGCTAAAACTATTATCTTACGAGGATCTACTCCAAGCTTATCTACTAAGTATTTAACTTTAGCGGCGATTACTGTTGTTTTACCACTTCCTGCTCCTGCAATAACTAAAGAATAATCTTCATTACTAACAATTGCTTTTCTTTGATAAGTATCTAAAAGAATATTAGAATCTACTTCTTTAAACATATTATCAAAATATTCTTTGTATGTAATTAAGGCATTATTAATAAAATAAGTATTATAGTTTTTAATTATAGTATAGCCATTGTTTATAATTTGTAACATTTTATTTTGTTTATCTAAAGATAAAAGAGCTCTATTACTATTAAACATTTCAAATACATCTTGATATTTATCTAAAATTTTATCAAATACTTTTTTAGAAATAAATTTATTCTTAGTAAACAAACTTTCAAATTCAGATAAACAATTAGATACTGCTACACTATAATAATTATTACTATTCATAAGACCACCTACTATAATAATATAGTAACATAAAATTTGTATAAGTGCATTTAAAAACATCTCTTAGGAGATGTTAGTTGTCAAGTTCTATAAATTCATATTCACGGTTACCTACGCCTAAGTCATAGGCTGCTTCTATAGTATGAACACCGTGACGTGATTCAACTCTCTCTATTAATTTATCTCTACCAGGGTCATTTGAATTATAAACTAAGTCTAAACATGCTTGGTCAATTGCTACAGGGTCAAGGGATGCAAGTATTCCAATATCTTGCATACAAGGAGCAGAAGCATTACCGTCACAATCACAGTCAACTGATATATTTTTCATGACATTAATGTAAACGGCATTACCTTTAAAATAATCTACTACGGAACTTGCAGCATCTGCCATTGCTTCTAAGAATTTATCTTGTTCTGGTAAGTTATCCCATAGTTTTGTTTGGTCAGTTTCCTTTCCTGCAGTGTGAATTAAAGTTTTACCTGCTGATGAAGCACAACCAATAGATAATTGTTTTAATGCTCCACCATAACCTCCCATAGCATGTCCTTTAAAATGAGATAAAACAAGTAGTGAATCATACTTTGCTAAGTCTTTTCCTACATAGTTTTTCTTTAAGACTTTACCACTTGGAATATCAAGTTCCATATCAGGTCCTTCTCTATCTAATAAATCAAATGGAAAATATTTCTCCCATTCATGTTCTTTAATTAATTCTAAATGTTTTTCTGTAGAGTTTCTAGCACCTTCATAAGCAGTATTACATTCAACAACAGTACCATGAACATAGTTAATTACATCTTTAACAAACTCTGGTCTTAAATAGTTCTTATTACCTTTCTCTCCAGAATGCATTTTAACTGCAACATTTCCTTCTAATTTCTTTCCAATAGCATTATATGCCTTAATAATATTTTCTGGAGTTATCTCCTTAATAAAATATACTTTTGATTTTTCCATAATCTATTCCTCCTTTAATTAATATATCTCTTTTATAATTTATTATACTCTTCATCAGTTACTTCTTCACACCACTCATTTGATGTCTCAGCACCTGGTACTTCTATTGCTAAATGACTAAACCAAGAATCTTTCTTTGCCCCATGCCAGTGTTTTACATTAGCAGGAATAGTAATAACCATACCAGATTTTAGACTAACCGCTTCCTTACCTTCTTCTTGGTACCATCCTTCACCATCTACACAAATAAGAATTTGTCCTCCTCCACTCTTAGCATGATGAATATGCCAGTTATTACGACAAGCTGGTTCAAAAGTAACATTTGCAATAAATAGACTTGTTTTATTAGGATCAGTTAAAGGATTTAAATAACTTTTACCAATAAAATATTTTGCAAAAGCTGTATTCTCTTCTCCTAAACCAAAGTCTCCTCCTCTTTTAATATCACTCATTATTTATCTTCTCCTTTCTCAGTTATATTTTTAATTAAATTAATTGTATTTAAACTTCTAGGAAAGCCCAGATATGGAACTAAATTCTTTACTACTTCAACTAACAACTCTTTATTATTTCCTAATGCTAGATTAGCATTAATATGAGATGAAAGTTGAGGTACTACATCCTGAAATGATGCTAGAGTTGCAAAAGTAATTAGTTCCCTTTCTTTATAAGTTAAATATTTTCTAGTATAAAAATCTCCAAAACAATAACTTGCTAGATAATCCCAAATAAATTTAAAATCTTCACTTTCATTATTTCTTGATTTATCTATATTTTCTTTACCAAAAAGATTATACTGTGTTTCTAATCCTTTAGAGTATCTATTATCATTGTTAGTAGTGGAAGCATCTTCTGTTTTACCTAAAACTTCTTCTGTTATTACAAGGAATGGATAAACTTTACCAAACCCTAGATATGGAACAGTCTGATACACCGCTTCTTTCAAAGACTCCTTATCTACATGATTTACCGCTTCCATTAACTTATCTTTAAAAATCTCTTTACTGTTAGTAGATATTAAAGCTGGTAATAAAGTAAGATACTTACTTCTTTCATCTATATTAGTTTTAATGTCATTTTCTATAAAATTATTAACAATTTTCTCTATTTCCATTACTTATTAGCCTCCTCTATAAATTTATCAATAGCACTTCTATTAGTTACTAACTTATCTCCATCAAACTTTAATACTAATTCATTAGTAACATTAGAACAGTACTTCTTAATATCATCAATAGTATGTCCTAACCATCCTCCATTAGTAACTATTGGCATAATAGTTTTATCTTTTAAATCATACCTTTCTAAGAATATATGAACAACAGGTGCATATGTTTAACCACTGCTTAGAGTTGCTAAAACAACAGTATCATAGTTATCTAAATTAATATTAATATCTTCTATTTCTCTTAAAGTATTACTATTAACCTCATCTTGTCCTAAATCTACTACTACATCATAGTTAGTATAATAAGGAGTTTTAGGTTTAATTTCAAAAACATCTGCATTAACTTTTTCTTTTATCATATCAACAATACTTTTAGTATTACCAGAATATGAATAATAAACAATCGCTTTCTTCATAAATATACCTTCTTTCTTACAAGATAATTTTACTACTTAGACTTAACTCTAAGTCAAGAGTGAATTACTTAGTTTCTTTATCTATCCAATCTAAATAATCTTTACTTGGACTAGTTAGTAGAAAAACAGCAAACTCAGGTACATTATAACTATGAATTTCTTTAATTACTTCATAGACTTCATTAACTAAAGACTCTTTAGTCTTCATAAAAACCAAGTACTCATTATCGCTTTCAAGCTCTCCTTTATAATTTCAAGAACTATTACTAGTTATTACCTGTAAACTTGCCACTAACTTTTCCTTTAAAAGTCTTATCTTTGTTAATTTTACTTCTTCTTCATTGTTAAATGCTACTTCTATCATTAAATATCTCATTATATTTCTCCATCTTTATTATACAAAAAAAATCTTTATAAAAGAAAGAACTTGTCAAAATATTTTATATTTTACCAGTTTTTACCAATTTATACCAAAAAGAAAAACTAGTCTTGGAAATGTCCAAATCTAGCTTTCTCTTCATAACATATATTTAACAAACCTAAGTCTTTTATAATGTTTTTAGGAGTACACTCAATATATAAAGATTCATCTGGTTCAATATAACCTTTATCACTATCTATATATATTGATAGAGGTTTATCTATTCCAATAGCATAACTAATAACTACTTCACACCAAGATAAGTTATATTTTTTTAGATAATCTTTAGCGATTAATCTTGCTTTATAAGCAGCACTTCTATCTACTTTAGTAGGGTCTTTCCCAGAAAACGCTCCTCCTCCTACTTTACAAAACGATTGATAAGAATCAACTACTATCTTTCTTCCTGTAAGACCAGAGTCTCCTTCAAAACCACCTATTTCAAATCTACCAGTAGGATTAATTAAAAACTCTTCTATTTCAATATCATAATCTTTACATATATTAATACATGCTTCTTTTATTAAGTTATCTGTATAGTCTCTATGTTCTTCATCATTTTGATAAGATATAGTAAAGTATTTTATTCTCCTTAATTTCATATTATCATCATAATAACCTGTTATCTCTGCTTTACCATCACTTCTTAAATAAGAACAATTTAGTCTTTCTTTATCATACCATTTACTAAATCTTTGAAGTATTACCATTGCAGTAGGAAGTAATTCTTTAGTATCATTACAAGCATATCCAAACATCATACCTTGATCTCCTGCTCCACCTACCTTATCATTAGTACCCATGTCAATATCAGGACTTTGCTTACCTAAATTATTAATTATTTCATAATTAGTATCATAACCAACACTATCTAAAACTCTTTTAACAACACTTTCTACATCAACATCTACTTTACTAGTAACTTCTCCTGTAATAAAGATTTTACCTTTACCACCCATTACTTCTATCCCACACCTAGAGTGTTTATCTTCTTTTAAATAAGCATCAAGTAAGGCATCACTAATTTGATCACACACTTTATCAGGATGACCACGAAATACTATTTCATTTGTATATAATCTCATAACAACATCCTCTTTCTTCTTTGATTAAATAAAGTTAACAAATTAATGCTAACTTTACTTACCACAACATTTTTTATACTTCTTTCCACTCCCACAAGGACAAGGATCATTTCTACCTACTTTTTTCTCTTTAGGCATAGAATTAACTTCTTTTTTAGTATAACCGTTAAAAGCCCATATAGGTATATCATTCTTAGATTTATTTATTATATTATTTATATTCTTATAGTCTGTATTACTAGCTTTAATCTTATAATCTTCAAAAATAGGAATTAAAATATCAGGTACATAACAATTCATATTTATTAGCGTTATAAGATACATACCAATTTCTCTTGCAGTATCTTCATTTTTACATAGTTTATTTATATAACTACGTAGTTCACTCTCTAAAGTATTCAAAGAATCAAGTTCATAATAACTATCAAAATCAACCTTTTTATACTTTTTAAAGTTCTTCTTACTAGGTAATAAAAATTTATCCATTACTTCATCAGTTTCTTCTAAAACACAATAATAATTGTCTATACAGTACATATCTAAAGTTTTAATAACTGTATCTAATTCATTAATTGTATATTCTAAATCATGATTTTCTTGAAGTAATCTTTGTAATATCTTTTTTTCAATAATACCATTATAAAGCATATATAAATTTATTATTTCTCTATCATTCAAACCATTAAATCCATAATCATCACTTAAATCAAAATTATTAATTACATCTTTTATCTCATCAGATAAAATTACTTTAAAATTATCTTTATCTTTATATAAATATGCATAACCATTTATAATAAAACTAGTAACTATCTCATTTCCATTATATTCTTTACCATCTAATTCTAATAATTCACTAATGCTATCATCATTATCTATAGTTAAATATCCTTCATTACAAAAATCATCTACTATTATCTCATCTAAGGAAGAAACATCATCAATATTATATGTATCTTTAAATTCTTCTTTAGCATTATCTGTTAATTGTTTTAAGCATTCCTCTATACTACTATTTTTAGGTTTTTCTTTTAAGACTAAATTAAGGGCTAAAATCTCATCTTGTGTATTCCCACCATTTTCCCAATATCTTAAATTATCATAGTAATCAATTAGTATATCATCTAACCTACTACTATCTTTCTTACTTAAACCTAATTCACTTACAAAATCATCTAAAATATCATCAAGACTTCTTTCTTTTAAAAGTACTTTTGATATTATTATAGATATTGTTTCTTTATAAGGCTTTTTTATAATTTTACAAACTTCTTCTATTAACATAAGGATACTCATCATATATGGTATTAAATCATTTAAATCTCTTTTAATATAAATTCTATCATCAATAGATTCTTCATACAACTTTTCATAAGGAGTATCAATAAGCCAAAAATATTCTTTATTATTAATTTTTTTAATACTTACAGCAGTATCTATTTCTTCTAATAACTCATCTTTAGTAAAGAATCCATAAAAATCATCTGGATAACAACTATATACTAAATCAGTTGGTACTAATCCATTACTAAAGAACAAAGCCATTATTCTTGTTAATATTTCTCCTTTTAAGGAATCTCCCTTTATAGTAGGATCTACTTCTTTTAAATATATCTTTTTTAAATCTGAAGGCAATAAATATTTAACTTCAGTTTTATCATAATATGAATAACTAAAACCACTATATAAGAAAAGTGCTGACATATTAGTAACATCTTCTTTATTAGATAATTTATCTAATATAACATATTGGCTATAAGAAGCATTATTAATAAATTTTTTAAAGCTTCCTTTAATTTTTTCTTCTAATAATTCTATTTTATTATCAATACTTTTTCTAAAAAAAGCATTTTTCTCATCATAATAAACAGAGGCAATTATATTAATTTGGTCTTCATCTAAACATTTTAAAACATCTTTTAAATTACCTTCTACTTTATTTTCTAATATCAAATCACTAGAGCTATATTCTTCTCCAACGCCTTCAATATTTGGTAATATTTCACTAATATCAAATTCTTTTTTCATAAACTTCTCCCTTACAACTGTTTCAATTTACTAAATTCTCTCATTGAGTAACCATTATATATCCATACAGGTATATCATCTTTATAAATATCTATAATACTTAATAATTCTTTAAACAAAGATTCTTTAATCTTTATTTTATTACTTTTAAAGAAATATCTTAAAAAAGGTATATATGGCTCATTTATACTAATTAATATTATTATTGAGGCTTCTAACTCTTTTAAAAGATAATCTTTAATTTTCAACTTATCTAAAAGAGTATCTATCTTTAAAGATAAAGTATCTATTATAGTAAAGTATTTCAAATCATCATTACTTAATACTTTATATTTATTTAAAAGTTTCTTATAAGGTATTACTTTAGCTTCTGCTAAATCTTCTTGTAAGAAAGGTATATAATAAGAATCTCCTACAATCTTTAAACCCACCTGTTCTATTGTATCATCCATCTCTTTTAGAGTATAGTCTAGATTATGATTATCTTTAAGCATCTCTTTTAGTTTTTGTCTTTCTATAACTCCATTATATAGAACATATAAATTAACATAATCATCATCAGTTAGTGTTTCATCTTTAGGATATTTATACACATAATCCATAATCATTTCTTTAACATCGTTTGGTATTAATACTTTATATTTATTTTTCTCTTTATAAAGAAAACAATACTTACAACAAATAAACTCTGTAATACTAGGATCATAGTCATATTCCATATTCTCATGATTTAAAATATTTTTTAAATATTCTATATCATATTCTTCATTTTCTAAATCAAGCTTTAAATATCTTAAAGACAAGTCTTTAATCTTTTCCATAGTTTTAAAATTAAGATCTTTTAATAAATAATTACTAATATCTTCATTTAAACATTTTAAGTATGATAATAATGTTTTATCTTTAGGTTTTTTAACTATTAAAAGTTTAAGGGCAAACTCTTCTCTATTATTCATGCCACCTTTTTCCCAAAATCTAATATAATCATAATGTTCACCAATTATTATAGAAAGCTCTTCTTCTTTATCTTTATTTAAATTATATTTAGAAACAAATTCATTAATTATCTCATTAACTCCTTTTTCTCTTGCTAGTAAAGTAGTAATAGCGAAGGGATAGAAAGAATCTATATCAACATTATCTAAAAGCCCTAAAATATCCGTAAAAAGAGTTGATAATATAAATGTATAACTATTATAACTTTCAAAAGTTCTTTTAACATAGTTTATATCATCCAAAAATTCTTCATACGAGTTATCATAAGGAACACTATCATACCAAAAGTATTCTCTATTATTTATTTTCTTAATAGAGAAACCTGAAGTAGGATTTAACTCTTTAAATAAATCTTTTGGTACTAATCCAAAGTTAAGAAAAAGGGCCATTAATTTATTATTATCATCTTCTAAATCATCTTCTGTTATTGTTATACTTTCTCGTAGATTATCTAAATATATAATATCCAAGTCAAAAGGTAAAATATACTTTATCTTATTATCATCTTTATAAGCATAGACAAATCCTCCTAAAAGAAGAACTGAATCAATTACTATATTATCTTCAAAAGACATAATACTATCTAAAGACTCATTAATACTTGGATCATCAAACTCTAATATCTTTACAAACGTAGCCTTTATCTTTTTATCTAACATATCTATCTGCTTATTTAAACTCTTATTCTTAGTGTCATTATCAAAATAAATACTTTTTAAAATATTAAACTGCTCTTTATTTAAAGACTTTAAAATATCTTTTAAACTACCATCTACTTTCTTATTTAATATTAACTTTTCTATTGTTTTATTATTTATTATTTTTAATATATTTTGTTGAAACTTTTTAAATTCATTATCTCTCATAACTTCTCCTCTAATTTCATTTTAATAAATTCTTCTATAAATGACAAGTTATTTTCTTGATAACCACACTTTTTATTTTCAAATAGTAAACTCTTAACTTCTTGTAACTCTTTTGACTTAACAAGTTCTAATTTATGAAGTCTATTATTACCAACACTAACACTAGGTTTAGTATTAAAGTAACTTTTCCCATCATAAAGAAATAATTTAATATTACTATATTTATTATTTAATTTATCTGCTATTAACAATCCTTCTGGATCATAATCTCCATTATAATAAAGGATTGTATTACTATTAATATTTTCTAATAGTTTATAAAAAGCAAGATTAGGAATACCTGATGTTATGATAATAGAAATATCTAAGTCCTTATCTTTTAAATAGTTTAAGATAGAAGGATTTTCAAAGATAAATATTTTATTGTTTCTACCAGTTATATTATTTAACTTAGAGATATTATCAATATTTAGATTTAAAACATCAAAAGGCATCTTTCTATCATAAACTAAGTTATAAGTAATAACATAATTACTAAGAGGATCTGTATAGACATTAATTCTCTCTAATAACTTAGTTTTATCTAAATTAGTAGTAGGTATATCTTCATCTAAAATATAACTTAATATTTTATAGAAAAGGCTACTACTATTAGCATTATAATCTAAATAATGGGGGTTAGAAGTAATGGATGCATATATTGGCAAGTAAGTTATTTTATCTGGAACATTAGAAAGAAGTTTGTCTATCACAAGTAATTCATTTCTTAAAGTTTTTCTATCTTCTTTAAACTTTTTTCTTATATTACGCATCGTACTAAAATTTTTATTAGTATTTTCTATAAAGAACTCTTTAAGTTTATCACTCTTAAATTCCAAGAGTAAATCTTCAATAAATGAGATAAACTCCTCTTGGAATTTTCTTTTCTTTAAAGTATTAGTAAGATAAGAGAAGTCATCATAAGTCTTAGAAAAGTAATCAGTAAACTCAAAATCTTGAAATTTACTTCTTTCAAGTACCTTATTAAATTCACTAATCTTTATTTTATAAGTCTTACCTTCTTCAAATTTTCTTGCAAAGAAGTCTGTTAGACTAATAGATTCTTCATAAGTTATATTATCAAGAGTAATAATTCCTGTTACCTTACCATAACTTTGATACTTCTCTTTAGCTTTCAACATAAATCTCTCTAATCCTTTATTATTCTTAAAATAATCTAAATAATCCATCTATTCCACACTTTCTCTAACCAAACCATTCCAACGATATCTTTTAATGCTTACAGTATCTGCTGTTAAAGGTTTAATAAGTTCACATATTGAGATATCTTTTATTTCTTTATAATCACACCATAAGGCTTGACTTGTTAAGATATAATCTAAATCAAAACTAGAAAGTAGTGCAAACATCTCTTCAATATTAACTTCATCAACACCTGCAAAGGCTTCATCTAAAGCGATTAATCTAGGAGATGAAGAATCAGCACTATCTAGTTTAGCATAGATACTTGCAAATAAAGGTACATACATAGTCTTAGCTTTTTCTCCTCCACTAAAGACAGAGAATATTTTATCAGTTAATTCTCGTTTTTGATTGCCATCTTTTTTATAGAATAGTTTAAAAGTAAACCAATTACGATAATCTAGAATATTAAAAATCATATCAAAATATGTAATCTTATTAGTAAGCATAGATTCTTCTTCACGTTTTATTTTAGACCTAAAGTGCTTAATTAATCTATTAGTATCTTCAGGTTTTAAAGAAGCACTTGGCATCATAAATATCTCTACCAAGTCTTTAGTATCCATCTCATCTAGAGCCTCACCACTTTTAGGACGCCAATCTAAGTAAAAAGATAAATTACTATTTTGTTGTTTTATTTCCATAATATTATTAATATTTTTAACCCAATCCTTCGCTTCTATTATTTTATCTTTAATTTTAGTACCAATAGTTCTAAGTAAAATATCTTCAAATAAATGCCTATCTTGCTCATTAAGATAAATCTTATCCGCTTCATAACTCTCAGATAAAGCATTAGCAAGTTCATAGATGTTTAATTTCTTACCTTGATAACTAGTTAAGACATCTTGTCTTTTCGCATCATTATATATGTTAATAACTCTTGTTTTATCAGATACTTTATCACTATAATGATTAATTAAGTTCTCTCTTTCATTAAATAAAACTACATCTTGAATATTATATTCTAATAAATCTTGACGGTACTCATTAAAAGAACGATAGTAATTCATTGTAACATCTTTCAAATCTTTATCTTTTGTAGAATTATTTTTTAAGAAAGCTTTAATAACCTTTGGTTCTACAGTTAATTCTTTAGTTACATATCCTAAGTCTAACTCTTCTTTTAAGATATTAGATAATATTTCTAAAATAATATTTTCTTCCTTGTTATTTTGTTCTATTTCTTTAAGTAATACTTCTTCATTAGTAAGACTCTGTTCTAAAATACCTAATCTTTTAGAAAGGCTAGAACTTTTTACTGGATACTCTTCAATAGTCTTTACTATTTTCTCTATTTTTTTACTAAGTTCAAGATATTCTTTAGTATTAAGAATCTTCAATATTGTATCAAGTTCTATTTCGCGTTTTTTCTTATCACTGACTAGATTAGCGATAGATGCATATACTTCATCATGATTAATAGTTAAATCATCAAGTCTTTCTTTATTAGTTGCAAGTATTTCGCATCTTTGATTTAACTTTTCATAAAGACTAATTAAATCTTTAGTAGTATCTAATATCTCTCTTATTACAACACTAGCTTTTTCATAAGTTGCGATATTTAAAGGTAAGTCTCTTCTATATTTTTCTAATTCTTTAACAACTTCTTCTATTTGTTTTTGATAGTTTCTTATCTCTTCTTCTATTACTTTTTCTTTATTATTAATAAAATCAAGTTCTAAATCTATTTCTTTTATTTTAGATGATATATTATCCAAAACTTTATTACTAGGGAATAATTCTCTTTCATAGTTTAAGGTATTAAGAGCATTCTCTATTGTTTTTATCTCTTCTTCTTTAGATTTAATAATATCTTTTAAAATATTAATCTTCTCTTCCTGATTTTTTATAAGTAGTAGATGTTCTTCTTTTCTTTTAAGAATACCAATATACTTACTCTTATAATTAGTACTAATATTACCTTTAATAAAGTCAAAACTATAACTATTTTCATTAACACTAATTAAATCATTATCATCAGTACTAATAGACTCTAATATCTTAGTAATAAAGTCACTATCGAAGTAGTCATTTTGATAAGGCTTTAAATACTTAGTTAAATTATTTTTCTTCTTACTACTTGACTTAAAGTAAGATATATTCATATTCTTTATTTTAGATAAATCACTACTTCTAAATATCTTAGTATTTAAAATACCAGATGAGTACAATACTTCTTCTAATTTATCTTTGATATCATCACTTACATTATCTTTAAACTCAACTACTTGATAAAGTGAAGCATAAGGAATATTTTCTTTATCTAATAATTCTATTGCATCTTTTGTTAAATCATCTTCTTCAAGTTTTATCTCTTCAGTTTCTAATAACTCTTTTAAGATTAATTCTTCTTTACTTAAGTTATCCTTATCTTGTAATAGTTCTGTTTTCTTAATTGATAACTTTTCTACAAGATCACTATATTTAATTTTATATATCTCTTCATATTTATTTTTAGCATCTAAATATCCAACACTAGTATATTCATCTAAGTAATTAGCGATTTCTTTTATATCTTCTTCTAAAAGAATAAGATATTTATTATTTACAGAAAGATTTCTTAAACACATAAAGAAAAGTTCTAACTCACTATCTAACTCTTCATATAAGTTATCTCTTATCTTCTCTTTTTCGTTATAATCCTCTTTTAAACTTTCATACTCATCAGATTTAACATTTTGTTCTTCTAATAGTTTACCTTTCTTTAGAAGTAACTCTTTAGTCTTATCTATCTCTTCTTTTTTAAAGTTTATCTTCTCTATTATAAACTTTATTTGTGTCATTTCTTTAATAAAAGGGATTAAATCTTGTAATTCACTAAAACTAATCTCTTCACCTAAATCACTTAAAGTAGTAATAGTATCAGTTATCTCTTTATCTAACAGAGTTATACTATTTTCAGTATCATCTATAATAGAACTAATCTCACTCATTTTCTGTTTTAAGTTAGAAATAACTTCTTCTTCCTTAGTAAGTCTTTCCGTAAGTGCTTTTATTTCTTCTTCTAACTCTAATTTTCTTCTGCTTTTTTCTTCTAAGTCGGTATTACTTAAGTGTTCTCTTTCTTCTTTAGCATAATTATATTCATCTTCTAAAGAAGATTGTTCCTCTTTAAGTAAATCTATATTATTTTTTATTTCATTAATATGAGACTCTTTTTCTAAAATATCACTCTTTATTTTTTCTACAGTTTGATACTCTTTATAATAGTTAGAAGCTTTAGCAAGTAAAACCGCTTCATTATAGTTTTTAAAGACCTTAGTAAAGTTAGTTAAAATATTAATTTTCTCTTTTAACTCATCCATCTTCTCTTTTGTTTCATTCAAGTTTTCAATAGTATCAGATAAAGGTCTTAAAGTATCATCTGATAAAGGTGGTAATACTTCATTTAATACTTCCATTAACTTAGTAGGTTTATATTCTTTAGATAATTTAGGACTTCTAATCTGTAAAATAATATTAATAAACTCATCAAACATTTCGATATTCTTAAATTTAAATAGATTATCATTAACTAACTTTTTATATTCTTTAGCAGTTTCTACTAAATTATTTTGAACACCTAAAGCTGCTTTTAATTCTAATCTAGTTAAAGGAGTCTTAGTAAAACCATCTTTTGTTTTATATAAGAAGAAATCTTTTCCTACTCTTCTACCATCTTTTAAGACAAAGCCAAAGAAATCAGTAGGCTTACCTCTTCTTGCTCTAAGTCCCATACCAATAGTAATATACCTATCTTCTGAACTATTATAAAACTCCATATATAAATAACCAGTAGAATCATCCTTTTCATTGTTTTCTCCAAGTAAATAGTACTCTATATGTTTATCAGTAGAACCAAAAGTATCTAATCTTTTAGGAGACTTATTACCATCTAATATTAAAGGGATAAATGACTGCATAGTTACAGATTTACCTGAACCATTTTTTCCTCTAAGTAAAAGTTTACCATCATAAAAATCAAAAACTTCATCATCATATAGCCAAAAATTAATAAGTCCCATTCTAGTTGGTTTAAACATCATCTTCACCTCCAAATAAATCCATCTGTTTTGTATTAGATCTTACTAACTCACCATTAAATCTAGCGATAGTAGGTAAAACCAAATAAGTATTATCTTCTTCTTTTAGAAATGAGTATTCTATCATATAATTAATAACTTCATCAAAAAACTTTCCTAAAGATAAGTCTTGATACTGTTTACTTAAATAATCTTTATTATTAGTCTTTATATCTTTTAAAATCACCTCTAGACTTTCTCTATTTATATGTCCTACTTCATTATCATCTAAAGGTATCTCTTTATTAGTTATCATTTTATAAAGCTCATTATTTACCATTAATACTATATCTGTAATCTTCTTATTATTTGGAAAATTATACTTAGAATTACTAGTTTCATATTCATAAAGAAAAGCCATATTTTTAGTGATTTCTAATTCATATCCTAAATTAGTAAATTCATTTTCTAAATATCCTCTCATCTTCTTAATATAATCAAGTTCAGCAGGAGTTATATTATAAGAAAATGTCGCCGGAGTAAATAAAAGGTTACGATAAACTTTATATCTTCTAACATCACCTTTTTCTAAGTCTTGATATTTCCATTCATCATTAAGAAAGTCATTAACACTATCTATTTCAAAAATATCATTAGTAAATAATCGCATTACATAATTAGCAAGACCAGTTATTTCATATAAAGCTTCTGCTTCTTCACTATCTTTAAAACTAGTCTTTTCTTGATCTTTAACTTTAATTACTGATATTTCTGTTAAAAAATCCATAACTCTAACTAAACTATGTCTATCACTTCTTAAAGTCCAGTCAGGTATTGTTTCTAAATTCATAGTAACAGCAGTATTTTTAACATAATCTATTAAGGAAGATAATACAAATACTTCACCCCTTGTCTTATCTTCTATGTATAAAAGAATTATACAAAGATAAACATAATCAGATTTAGAAGTAAAAGTGTCAATACCAATATTACCAGTATCATTACTAGGAATCTTTTCTAATTTTATAAATCTATCATGAATAATTAACTTACTTCCTAATGTCTTTGTAACAAAGTCTTTAATAATGTTTTGTTTTCTTTTTATTTCATAATATAAATCAGGACTTTCTTCTTTAACAATCCAAAAGTTAGTTAAAAGTTCTCTAATCTCATTTTGAATCTCATCCATTATAATCACCTGCAAATGTAATGCTAAGACTAGGTAGAGTAAATGTCCCATCATCACTTATTATTCTACATATTTCTTTATTATTATCGAAGTTAACTTTATAATTTAAACCAAATAAAGGTTCTTTAAAGTACTCTTCACTAGTCCCTATCCTACTAATTAAGTTAAGAAGATAACCTCTTTCTTCTTTAGTTAAATAAACATCCCCTTTTAAAATAACTTCTTTAGTATCTACAAATCTTTTTAACATTTCCTTCTTCTTAGCTTCTTCCCTCTCATATTCTTCTAGTATTTCTTTCTTCTTACTAGTTTTATCAACAATAACACTATGGCGTTTTTCGCTTTTAATTTTTTTATCATTAGGTAAGACAGATATAATAGTAGGTAATACTTCATAGGAGTTAATTAAAGAGTCAGTATCTTTATTACTTATACCTTTAAAGTGTTTTACTTTATAAATACCGAAAACAGCATTAGAAAGCTTTCTTGCTTCATTTAGATTAGGCATTTTATCAAATAGTTTACAAATATGTTTATACTCTTCTTTACGTTTTATCATATTACCATGAAGTTCTATCAAACTATTAGCACATTTAGTAATTCTACTAATAAGATTACTAGTAACTTCTAGTAGTCTATCCCCTTCACTTTTATCATTAGTATTAACAAACCACTTATAAATACTTCTCCATTTACCTAGATTAACTTGATTAAATTTCTGATAATTAAAGTCTAAAGCTATTTTAGGAATATTTCTTTCCCCTTCTTCTAAACGTTTTACAAGAATAGTTTCAAAATTAGTATCCATACTCTTTAAAATATCCCTTATAATTTCTGCTTGATTTAAGTATCCTGTTATAAAATCTTTTAAGTACTGAATCATTTTATTTTTATATTCTAGAAAGACTGTACTTTGTAAAAGTTCTTCTGTTTTAGATTCTTGAAACTTCTTTAAGAAATCTTGATAATTTCTATTAATATCACTAAATTCATTAGTAATTCTCTCCCAAGTATCCATTAACTCTTCATTAGATAAAGAATCTATACTTTTTAATTTTCTTAATAAATCTCTTAATACTTCAAATCTTTTAGGAGATAAAGATGCAACCTTTACTTCCATTTCTTCAAGTTCAATAGTCATACGTTCTATAGCGATAGCATAATCTGTTAATTGATATCTATATTTTTTATATTTAAAGTCTTGAAGTGAGTTAATATTATTAACATCTTGAACAGTAGTTAAACTTAAATTATCTACTAAAAACTCTAAATCTCGTTCTAAATCTTCCATAGTATAATTATCTATTTTATCCTTTAATTCATCATAGATTTCTTCTTTAAAAAGCCAGTTTTCTGCTTGTTCATATTTATGATAGAAAAAACGCATAATAGGTCTATAACGATAAGTATTTTCTTGTGACAAATATTTAGTTTCCGTAATAGCTTTTTGTAGTACTTCAAAATTATCCATATACTTCTCCTTTATGGCTATTATTCTATCATATGTTCTAGTTAATGTATAGTTATTTTTTTGTATTTTCCAAATGTTACCAAAAAAAGAAATCTATTAGTATAGACTTCTCAAAATAATTATTATTGTTATAAAACTTGTGACAATTCATCTTGCATAGCAGGCTTATTACGATATTTTTCTCTCATCTCTTCAAGCAATTTAGTATATTCGTTCTCACTATTTTGCATTTTCTTTATATGAAGCATATCTCTTGCTAATTCACTATACATGGTTCTATTAAAAGCTTTACTAGCAAAGGACTTACAACATTTAACATAAATGTTTATTAGTTCTTTATTATATTTAGGTAAAAGATACTCTTCATATCTCATAATAGTACTCATATCTTTATCCTTTAGCAAATTATACATATCGTCATACTTTTTCTCTTCAATATAAATATTTAATATATCAGTGATATATGTGTTCCCTTTCGCTTCCTTTAAAATTCTACTTATTATTTTTTCTCTTTCAATTAACCAATCTTTATTTGAATATAGATATTTTATTTTCTTATAAATATCTATATTGTACTTATCCAATTCATATAATAATTTATATAAGATATTTTTATATTCTTCCATCATGTTTTCTTTTTGATATATTTCAGATAGTTTATAGGCATAATCTCTGTTACTATCTTCTTTTAATCTATTCTTTAATAAAGTAATAGCATCATTAACATTATCCGCATTCAAGTATTCATCAACAAGTTTTAAACAGATATAATTATCATTAGAATATTTCTTTAATAGATTAATTATCTTTTTCTTAGAATCTTCGTTATTATAAATATCTACCAAGATATCTACATAATGTTTAGCGTTCCAAAAATAATCTTTACTCTGACCAACTTCTAGAGCATCTAATAGTCCTTCTTCTATTTCATCAAGATATATATTTCTTTCAACATATAAATTAAATAATGGATATAAATCAATTGCATAATTAGAAAGATATTCTGTTTTTATCTCATTTAAAATATAATCTAAAATTTTCTTAGCTAAGACATTTTCATCATATAATATAAATTCTAATATTCTTTCAATTATTTCTATACATGAATCTGCTACTTCACCTGTAGAACCATTAGAGTCATCAATATCAGTTTCAGGAATGGTTTCTAAAATAGTCCTAGCAACGTCAAATGCTAAATCATATTCTCCATTATCAACTAATGTATTTACTTCACTAGTTATCTTATGCATATTTTTAGTATAATCCCATGACTCATGATAATCTATAAAGCCATCACGACCAGCACTACTTTGAATAGCACTATATATTTTATTTTCATAATCTTCAATAGTTAAACTAGGGAATGATTTATTAAATCTTAATCTAAACTTATCATAAACATCTCTATCTTCAATTAATAATTCTACTAAGAAATCATCTAATTCTATCTTGTTAATTGTCCTAAGACTATCTCTAATCTCTTTTTCTTTAGTAGTATAATTATTATTTTCATCTAGATTCTCATTATCTAAATAATATAATAATGCTGCTATATGTTTACAATAGTTCCCTTCACTTGCATAAGGACAAGTACAATCTCCATCTATAAATATGCCATTATCTACTTCAACAGAAACATCATAAGTTTCAGTTCCTTCTACTTTTGCAGTTATAATATTATCTTTAATTAAAACATCTTCTACAAAACCATCTTCATAGTATTCATAACCTCTTGATAATATTATACTATTAAAATCATCTTCAAAATCTATCTTCATTATTAATCACATCCTTAAAAATAATTGTCTTTAATTTTCTCCTCTATTTATCTAGTAACCAATCTATTATATTTTTATGAATAATACCATTTTGTGAAAAATCAAACTTATCCATTGAGATAACATATTTAGGATAATTATCTTCAATTTTTTTATAAGCATCAAATTCTCTTTTAATTACTGATTCATCAGATAAGATATATGCAACTTGAATATATATTTTTTCTTCAAATCTAGTAGCTATAAAGTCGATTTCCCCATTTTCTAAATTTCCAATATTTACATTATAGCCTCTAGCAATGAGTTCATTATAAACAATATTCTCTAGATAAGCACCTAGCTGTTCTTTTTTTCCATCACTTAATATGTTAGTAAATCCTAAATCTGTTAGGTAATATTTATATTTTCCTGTAAGAATTCTTTTACCACGTATATCATATCTTTCTGCTTTAGAAACGAGGTTTGCTCTAACAATATAATCTAAATAATTATATAAGGTTTCTAAAGATACTCCTCTAGATTCACTTTCAAAATATTTCTTTAAACTTTCTGGAGAAAATGTCTGTGCTGGTGTTGTAAGTATATATGTAACTATTCTATTTAATAAATCAATATCTTTTATATTAAATCTTTTAACTATATCTTTGATAACAATCGAATCATATATATCACTTAAGTATGTCTTTTTAGAAGCATCATCACTTTGCATAAACCTCTGAGGCATTCCACCCCATTTAATATAATCATTAAATGTCTCATCTAAATCACTTTTATCAGTTATATCTAATAGTTCACATACTTCACTAAATGTAAATGGCGTTATTTTAAAGCTTACATATCTTCCTGCAATGTGAGTAGCTAGATCACTTGATAATAAATCACTATTAGAACCAGTTATAAATATAGAAGTATTTTTCGTTGCTCTAAAAGAGTTTACTACTTTTTCCCAAGAATTAACATTTTGAATTTCATCGAAGAAAATATAATATTTCTTATCATCTTTTATCTTTTCCTTTACATAATTGTTTAATTTTTTAGAATCAGTATACTCTTCATAATCAAAGTCTTCAAAATTCATATAAATTATATGTTCATCATCTGTTTCTTTCTTTTTTAATTCATCAATAATCTGTGTTAAAATAACAGATTTACCAGAACGTCTAATTCCAATTAAAACTTTAATTAAATCTTGATTATAAAATGGTCTTATTTGTTTTAAATATCTTTCCCTAATTATCATAGATAAATTCCCCTTTCTATCTATATTATATTATTATTTACAGATAATGTCAAAAAAATTACTCCATAAAGTAACTTTTTCGTTTTTTTCTTAATTTATTACTGTAGTTTTAATTTCTGTATTCTGATTAATGAATATTATAAGTTTAAAGTTTATTTTCTGTGATTAAAACATTTTTTATTAAGTCATCTAAATTATAAATACTATCTTTATTTATATTAATTATAATTCAAACTCTTTCATAAAGAAATCTACTAATTTATTTGTTCTTTCTTTAATATCTTCAATATGCCATGAGTCTTTACTTACTATATCTTCATTTAACTTTAATCCATTTCTATAACCAATGTAATTACCATCTTTATTAACTCTATTTTTTTTCTTTTCAAAAGATAAATTACTTAAGTTTTGATTATACCCTGTTATAGTTAAATTTCCTAAAGTATGTGCATAATTATTTAAATATTCAACAGCCATAGCTTTATTACCATTGGCGATCATATTAACCCACTCTACTGGAATATTTTCTCCTTCAGGAAAAATATGCTCTATAGTCCAAACATATTTATTACTACTATCTCTGCTCCACAAATTAGTATATATTTCATTTGTCTTAAATTTATCTTCATAATAGCATAATAAGAATCTTGTAGCATCTGGATTATCTAAATATATTGATCCTTTTAATTTTGCTTCAAATATTTCATCAGATGATGAATTAGCTTTTAAGTTATTGATAATCAAATCATATATTTCAGTACCTTTTTTATCTTTAATTAGTGCTACTAAATCCATAAATATCTTTGTTAGATTTCTTGTATTTGGATAATCTGTAATATTCCTTCTAACAAAAAACTTTGTTAAATAGTTAATAATATTTGCAATAATCTTGTTATTTAAGTTTAATTCGGCTTTTTTTGACAACAAATATAAAAGTAAAATATATGAAGGTGCTCCTTGAATTTTATCTAAATTAAATAAGGGCTGTGCTAATTCTTCAATAATACCATCTTCACTTGCATTATTAATTAAAATAGAATAATTTCTTGCTTCTTTTTCAACTCTATTTAAAAATTTTTCATAATCTGTTTTAATTAATTTCTCATAGATATCTAGTATTGTACTTTTTGTAGCTAGATAACCTAATGCATATTTTACTTTTCCTTCTGCTTTATATGGTTCGTTTAATTCATCTCTATAAGCATTATAAAATTGTCTAAAGAATCTTTCTTGCACGCTATAATCTTCTCCTAAATAAGAAAGTATCTTTTTCCATTTAGAATAAGCATCATCTGATTTACCATCATCATCTGATACACTAATTAATAAATTCTTTATTAAATCAATAGCAGATAAAGGAACTCCTCTATTATTCAAAGATTCAAATAACATATAAGCATCTTTATGAGTCTCTACCTGAATAGATACTAAAATAGCAGAATTAAATTTGTTTACTAACTCAAATAAAATATCTATTTCATTTAAATTTGAATCATCTTTTTGAACTTCTTCTATATATTTATCAATTAAATTAGAAAAGTAATAATAGGCTCTATATATTCTTCTATTACTAGCATTATTCTTTTTTTCATGGTCTAAAAGCAAATCATTTTCACATAGTAGACTAAAATAATCATCTCTATTATTATTTTGAACTTGTGGCTTTAATCTTGAAATATTTTTTCCATTTCTTTTAACAACTAATTCTCTTTTAATATTATTTAAATCTGTAAGTCCATCTTCGTCTAATTGACTTTTCTTTTTATTTAATTTATTGTATAGAGCGATTAGTAAAATAGAAATAGATGTTAATCTTTGTTGTCCATCAATAACTTCTAATATAGCATCACTCCAAGCACTGACACTATCATCTACACAAATAATAGAACCTAAAAAATATCCTTTATCATTTTCAATTACATCATTAAATAATAATCCCCATTCTTTTTGTCCCCATGTATATTCTCTTTGATATTTTGGTATGTTATATAAAATACTCTTTTCATTAGAAAATATTTGAGCTATATTATTTGGCTCTGTATATTTAATCATTACACTCACACTCCTAAAGTTATTTTAGCATATATTTATAATAAAAAGAAATGATTATAATTTCATTTCTTTGGTAAAAATAATTATTTTGAGTTTTATATGTGAGGAGATGAGAGTCATCTTTTAAAACAGTTCAATAAAAATCGATTCCTTGTGTTGTATGTTAGCTCTATTTGAAGAAAATTTCAAGTATGTTTAAATAATTTATTCTTGTTCTTCAAAGAAATTTATTGAATTACCCAACATTGATATTGCCTCTAAATATGGAAAATCATCATATTTTGGCCTTCTAGTAAACAAAGCTTTATATCGCCTTATAAAAACTGCTTCTAAAGTTTCATCTTCTTGTACTCTTAATATTTCCTTAAACCAATTTTCATATACGTTATCGTGATCAATATATGGTATTGAACTCAATAGTTTTTTTATAAATGCTTCACTTTCACCATTAATAAATCGACTATATTCCTCAATATTTTTTATTTTTAGTGCTAAAGCAATTGGAAGTAGCATATCCGTTTCAAATATATATCTATTTCGATTAAAGTCATCTTGATAATTAGTATATGGCTCAACGATTCTGTACATAGACATATATTTATTACACTCTCTATAAGAAAAATGTAAAAGATTAAATAATAATGCTGACATATTTTCTGGTAAATGTGTTGAATTTATAATTTGGCAATGTCTCTTTAAATAATTATCAAGATTTTCTGTTTCAAGAGTAATAACTGTATCATAAATTTTATTTAAATATCCATATCCATCAAATTCATTACCATAATATTTTCTTATAGTATAACTTAACTGCTTATTATTTGTCACAACAACAATAGTTAATTTTTGATTATTATAAAAATGTTTTAATGTTTCTAACATTTTTACTGCATAATCGGGTCTACATCTATCTAGTTCATCTATAATTAAAAGTAATCTGCTATCATCATTTAATATTTTATTAAACAATTCATTTACTGCACCAATTATTTCTTCTACAGTAAATATATTTTTTGATAGTTCTTCAAATGAATTTAATTGTTCAAAACATTCCTTAGAAATTATTCCAAAACTTCCTTTATCTATTATATTTAATAAAATAGTTTTGACACTTGAAAACACCCCCTCTGGATTTTCTATTTCTTTCCTATATTGAGGATATTGATCTAGAATATTGTAAATAATGGACTCTAGTGGGTCTCCATGATTATCATTTTCCCAGGCATTATAATAAATAGGTAAATACTTATTAGAAAACTGTAGTATTTTTTCATAATCTTTATGATTTTTTATATATTCGATATTTTCTATATTTTCACAAATATATTTTAATTGCTTTACAAAAAAAGTCTTTCCAGTTCCCCACTCACCGTCTATTGACATAAGAAAATTCTCATTTATATTATTTAATAATTTCATCAGATTAATTAGTTTTTTATTTCTTCCTAACAAATCTTCATTAATAGTCGCTTTGATATTGTCATCATCTGGAATCAATTCATATCTTTTCATTAAGTACTCCTTTCTTCAATATTATTTATTAAGTATAATATATAATTTCTTAAAATCTATAAATTCTTTCTCAAACTTTTCTGTATTTATATTTTTTAAAATGTTTTTAATTCTTTCTACATCGGTATGATGGTGATAATTTTGACTCTTTCATATAATCTTCTTCAATTTTAATTATTAAAATCAATTTCTACTAAATATTTATATTTTTCATATTCATCATAATTATCTAAAAACTCAATCCAACTGGTAGAATCGCTTTTATTACCTTTATATCCTAATTCACTTTCAATAATCATATTAAATTCGTGATATACCCTACCATCTTTTATAGCATTATTAATTGCCATATGAATATCGCTTTCATTATCCTTGTCAAATAAGACAATTACTTTGATACCTAAATTTTCAAAAATATTTATAAATGGTAAATAATGAGGTTTTCCATAACAGTGAAATATACTATACTGCTCATATTGTTTTCCATATTTATATAACAATTTTTTAAAAACAACTCATCATTAACCCCTTCTACAATATAAACATTCTTAGAAAATAATGCTTCAAAAAATTCCTTTTTGTGCAATTCAAGTATATTATTTTTTAATATTTCCATATCATAATAACTTCTAGATTTATGATTTATATTTTCTAGATTGATTGTTTCAGGAATAACAACTGCTTTCTCAAAATCTATTTTTTGTGGCCCCCTAAATTCTGGATCATTAAAAATATAAATATTCTTAAAGTCAATATTTAATAAATTTAGTAATTCAGGAGAATGTGTTGCTACACATACTTCTTTTGTTTCACTTAATTCATTTATTAACCTTGCAGTAATATGTAGCATTGATGGGTGAGTATGATTTTCTGGTTCATCTAAATAAACGTATTTTTTATTACTATGTTGTATTAATTTTAATAAAAACTGTAACTTTTGACCACTTCCCATACTATTTTTCAAATCATCTGCATTAATTTTTACTGTTTTTTTATATTCCTTCGTTGGTGTAGGTGCTATAACATCTTTTTTTCTTTGTTGCCGATTTAAAGCTTAAACTTCATCCATAATATCGTTATACATTTGCTGATTTTCTTCTATACTTTTATCAACTAAAGTTTCAAAAGTATTTTTTGCATTCTCCACTTCATCATTGCTTAAAAGCTCTTGTATTATATAGTCCATAACAAAAGAACTATTTACTGTATCTTTCATTTCATCTGCAAATACTAATTCCGAACTTAATAATATATAATCCTTTTTTTCTAAATCTTTTATTTCTTCCATTATTCTATGTGTTTTTCCATAACCATTAGGACCAATATAAATTCTTAACATTATTACTACCTCCTACAAAAAAGTGCAGTACAAAACTATAAAGCCTGTACTACTGTTTATATAAATATTAAATAATTTTTTTACTATTTTCAATAATACAAAACATTATTATTTTTTTAAAAGATTTATTGTTCAAATGTCTCCTGCCTCTTTGATAAAAACTGCTTAGTTTTCTCATTTAAAACTTCAGATGGTAAAAAGTTTCTTTCTGTTATTAAGTCAAAAAATATTTTACTTTCCTCATCTATATCTAACTTAATAATAACTTTCCCACTATTTGAATCAAAACAATAAAAATTACTATCAAACAAGCCATGATGATTTCTACAAAGCCAAATACCATTATCACCAGAATTTGCTAAAATATATCTTTTGTAAAACTGCTCATTATGATGCAAATCTTCATTATCAATCAAATCCTGCATACAGTCTTTTGATAATAAAGTATTGATTTCTTCATTATTCGCTTTTCTAATATCTGCCACTCCCCACAAATGTGCTGCTTCCAAAATATTTTCTATTTCGCAACCACATAAGTAACATTTGGTTTGAACTCCTTTTTTTCTCAGATTATTTTTAAATAATTCTTGATTTCGTAATATTTTTTTTGCCTTAGCTAGTTCATATTGATTTTTTTCTCTATTCATTTGTTGCAAAACCTCATCAGTTGTTTCGTAATTTCTGTCAAGTCCGAGTCTTGCAATAAGATTATTAACTGGCTCTGTAAATCCTTCTGTGAATTTAGGAATTTCTTGGCCAAGTCTAAAATTATATTTTTCTGGTGCAAACATAAATTTTAAATTTTTGTGTTCTCTTTGAGCTAATACAGTTAATGTCCACATTGTTAACATACTATCATATTGTTGTGCCCCCAACGTTTTAAAAGTATAGATATATAATTGACTTTTTGAATTACTAAACACAGTGTCTTCTTCATAATCATTATCATTCTCCTTTGAAACATCATAATCATAATCAATACATTTCAAATATGATGGAGCATTAGAACTATTACTACCTGAAATTGCAAGTAAATCATTATAGAACTTATTAAATGAAATATATTCAATACCATCAATCCCCTCTTGCATACTAAAGCCTAATTGTTTATAGTCATTAAAAGAAATTTGGTCTAAGTTTAATACCTCAAAACCAATTGTTGCTAATTTTCTATATATCATTAAGTTAAATAAATTATGCGGATATGTTCTATGAATATCGAGAAGATAAAAATAAAGTTTAACAGAATTATTTATTTCCTTTATATCAAAATAATAATTAAATATTCTATTAATACCTTGAGTTAAATAAGTGTTGGCATGATATTGATCTCCACCATATTTATCATATGTTTCTCCCAATAATTCTTTTTCTTTTTTAGTATCTTCATCATAATTAGTATTTGAAACTCCTATTATATATTTGATAACATTATTTTCAAAAACTGTAATAGTCCTAGAATGTAAATTGTTACTTCTCTGTGAATGTACAGTTGATCCTGGTATTTTTTTGATTTCTAATTGAATTTGATTTGGATTAATATTTACTCCATCTTTCTTATATGCTCTTAATATTGCATCAACATATACTTTTTTATATGTTTCAATATTAGCATTAAAAATACTTGCAATTATTTTCATAATAAATCTTATTCCCTTCACTTAATTCAAACTATATAACAATTAATTATAAACTATTATTTTAATAATTTATAATTATTATTTCTCTTCTATCTTGTCTATTTCTTAATGTTATTTTTTGATTTTTTATAACTCTATATTTATTTTTATCAATCCAGTCCTTCAAAGCCTTATTTTCAATAGAATTTCTTGTCGTCATGTTTGAAAGCATAAATTTGACACCTTTTTTATCTAATCTTGTTAAGAAATCCAGTAATTCTCTTTCTTGGAATTCATCCCAACCTTTAAAGCCTCTTTTCCCATCGTTATATGCCCCACAGGAATTTAAATATGGTGGATCGCAATAAATAAAATCTCCTTTTTCAATTTCTTCCTCAAACTCTTTATAGTCCATGGACTTAAAAACAATATTCAACTCTTTTGTTCTTATTGAATAAGAAACAAGTTTTTCAAGCATCTCTTGATTATATCCAGAATTACCACATGGATTATTAAATTCTAATTTACTGTTAAACCTGATTTGATGTTCAAAGCCATAGCAAATTAATAGGTATAAATCCAAAGGATTTCTGGATGCTTTTTCTACTGAATTATATTTATCTCTAAATGCAATATAAGTTTCTTTATTTTTTTTCTCTAATCCATATCTTTTTATAGCCTTTTCTATATAATTATAGGTACTAAAAAAGTTGTCATGTGTTATTTTTTCAAGCAAATCTCTTACTACCCAATTTATATCATTGTAAACAATTTTATTTGCCGTAGCATTAATAGCTACAGTTCCTCCTCCGCCAAAAAGATCATAAAATGTATTAATTTCTTTAGGAAAATATTTTTTCAATAAAGGTAGTACCTCCCATTTACCACCTATATAATTTAAAGGAGATATATAATTAATATCATCTTTTTTTTCAATATAGAATAACCATTCATAATGTTCTTTGTTCTTTGTATTATTTTTAATTTCTCTTTTTACTGCTCTAGTACTCTTATATTTTGTAAATTGAATTTTTTTAAATTCATAAGTTCCTTCTTTGGCATATCTTTTAAGTACCTTCTCAATAAATTCCTTTGACATAATTCCCGCGTCACTATAACTAAAAATTATGTGCTTAAATTTTGCTCTAGCAATTAACTTTTCAAATTCTTCATGCACATATCCTTTTTTACACCATTTTGATATTTGATCACCATTATCTCTATGTGCTCCAACTCCATGAACTTCTGGTTTATCATTTCTAGCAATAGTTTCCAACACATGATATTGACTTATATATTGTGTAGGTGTGTATGGGGGATCTAGGTATAAAATATCCCCATGAATTTTATTGATTAAACTATTTACATCTTCTATATAAACTTCATTTTGATATTTTGCATTTGGTAAAGACTCTAACGGAATAAACTCCATTTTTTTTATTGCTCTGGGATCCCAAATTTTTAAATAAGCAGAATAAACACCAGCAACATTTGATACTTTACTAACACTCTCTAATAAACTACCAATTAAATAATATTTTTCATACTCATTAATCTTCTTTTCGTCAAACCATACATCAATAGTATTTCTAATAAAATCTATCATTTTTGCATTTTCATCAGAAAAATATTGTCTACCAGAAACTGTTGGTGCAAAATTATTGTAACAAAATCCTGATATATAATCCGTAGTATCAATATTATTAAAATATTCAAAAGGATCAAAGCCTAACATCTTAAAAAAATTCTTATCATATTTTAATTTTCCATTTGAAATAACATAAGAAAAATATAAAGTATCATTTGCTATTATTTCAAATCTGTCTTTGAAAAAATCCCCTATTGTACATGTTCCAGCAAATAAGTCACAAAATATTAAACCTTTTTTGTTTATATTCTTTCTTACAATTAATTTATCTAATTTTTCTAACAATTTTGCTTTGTTACCTATATACCTCATGAACTTCCTCCAATGTTTGTTATATGTTTTATTTTAAAACAACTCTTTCACAATTAAATCTTCAGAATGCAAATTATTATTTTTACCTAATAATAAGTTCTCATAAAATTTAATCAAATAACTTTTATCTTCTTTAATATTTAAATCATTATTAAAGTAATTACTTCTTACTAATGCATTTCTAAAATATACTGATTTATCTTTAAATAATGAGTTATCTACATTATATCCTAGACTAATTAAATACTTTTCTATAAATAAAGCTGTTGTTCTAGTATTACCTTCTCTAAAAGGATGCACTTGCCATATATTAGAAGAAAAATCAGTAATACTTTTAATTACATCTACAATAGACATATCTTTATAGTTTTTCTTTTTTTCTAAACTTATATCATATTCTAAAGATTCTTTTAAAGTCTTATAATCTCCATAAGCAACTGAATCATTATTTAAGATAATCTCATGTTTAGAAAAATTAATATTTCTAAACTCTCCTGCAAATTCATAAACATCTTGAAATAAATATTTATGAATATACTTTAAATAATCTACTGATAACTCAAAAGCATCTTTTCCTAATAACTCAACTATTCTCATAGATACAAAGTCACATTCTAATTCATTATGATTAATATTATTTTGTTTTGATTTTTCTACATAATATTCTTTTAGACTTTTCTCTACTTCTTCTATTGTTAATTCTCCTAAAACATTCTTTTCTTTAATCTGTTCTAGATATTTAGATGGTTTTAAATTATCTACCTCTTGTAAACCAATAGCCATATCCCACTCTAATTGTTTAACATAGCCTTTAGGATTATCTATCTTGTTATATTGATTTATACTAGAATCAAAATCTCTTTCACTCACAACATCACCTTCATCTAATACAATTATAGCATATAAATTTATTATTATAGTAAAATAACTTAAAATTAATTACTGATATTACCAAATATTACCAATTAATTTACAACAAACAAAAAAATCGATTCCTAAGAATCGACTATATCATTAAGTCTATAAGACTATATCTCCAAATATGGGGCGGTATAAGGGAATCGAACCCTTGCATACTGGTGCCACAAACCAGCGTGTTAACCACTTCACCAATACCGCCATCTGAAATACATACCTATTATAACCATAAAACTATTAAATAAGCAAGTTTTTTTTTGCAATATTGTATAAAAAATAGAAATATCCCGAGTTTTGCAGTTGTCTCTATTATCAATACGCATTAAAGCCTTTTAGTATAAGGCCTTTTTTATGTCAACTTTTTTACATTTTTATGTTGTGTAATTTAATGTAATATGATATTATTGTTATAGAAA
>DVKQ01000040.1 GCA_018715925.1 Candidatus Onthousia faecipullorum | reverse complement strand
CTCAGTGTTGCCATATCCCCTAAATAACGTTACATATTATACTACTTATCCTGATAAATGTAAATCTTTAAGTGATTGTAATTACTTTATCATTCTATAAAATATCATTGATTACAAGACTAATTTCCCATCTTAATTAAAACGGGAACTTTGAATTTTATTTAATGGACAAAAAATATACTATTTACAAAGCGTTAAAAACATGATACATTATAAGCATAATTAAAAAGCGGTGTTCCCTACCAATAAAGAAAATAGGAATAAAAAAAGTGACTATCTATATTCATTCATAGATAGTCTTTTATTATCATCTTACAAGTCTCTTAACATAAGGACTTTCCACAGATTTATATCCTTTAAAAGTCTCTGTACTATCAATATCCTCTCTTCTATTTTGTAAAGCAACAAATTCATTAGCTTTATTCAATTCAAATGCATCTGCTTTATCAATGCTTTTTACAACTTTACTTGACCTTACAACACTAGTACCAGACAAAGCTTTTTCTTTCATTTTATCTGCCATTCCCATAATTTAAAACCTCCATATTAATTAACAACTACATCTCTACTACTAGGCATCACTTGAATAAAAGTATTACCATCACTAACATCTATTTCATCACCATTACTATAAGAATAATAAGTCTTACCACTTCTGGAATCTTTCTCCCAAGTAATAGGCATCATATAACCATTAGTAATATAATAACCAACTCCTGTTCCTACTGTATCTAAATCTTGTCTACCATAATCATCAAGAGTACTATTATCTACTTTCATAATAATTATATTTTTATAATGATATTGTTCTTTACTATCTCTATCAGTATGAGGAATACCATTCATATAACGAAGATAATAACCATTATCACTATCATAAGTATAACTTCTAACTTCACTATTTGAATAAGGAATCTCAATACTAGTTAAACTTCTACCTTCCAAACTACAATTTTCCCCATCACAGTTTAATGAATTATCAGTTTTCTCTAAATCTACCTTTTTACTAACATAATTTAAGTTTTCATAATCACTTGATGTAGTATCATAACCTAACTCTTCAGCTTTTAAATATAAATTATCAATACTAGTAAAAACATTATGAGGAGCAGCAATACTACTATCACGATAAAAAGCACCATCATAAAGTCCATTAATATTATCAACAGAAAGAGCCTTTATATCATTCTCTGCATAAGTACTCCATCCATAATGAGCATATATTGCATCATTCTCAAGAGCATAATCTAAAAAGTAATGTCTACTACTTCTAACAGGTCCAATTACACTAGTATCTACATCTTTATATATAGCCATTATCCTAGTTAACCCACCTTCTACTATTATCTCATAAGTTAAATAAGCATCTTGTAATCCAACTTGTTCATCATTTTCTACATTATTATCAATCATAACGGCAATAGGACGTTTATTACTATTAACATCATAAACATTTAACTCTTCCTTTTTTTCTACTAAAGGAATATCATTACCAAGATAAATAAAATAATAATATGCTCCTCCTATCAAAGCCAATAGTAAAATTATAAATATAATAAATGTAATTCTTCTTTTCCTCTTCTTTTTCATAAGTACCACCTCTACTTAAATTTTATCACAGTTTTATACTACTTAATAGAACAATTTATTATAAAAAACATAAAGTATATTAGGTGATTATATGTCTCAATTAGTTCAATATACAAGTAAAGAATTAGATTTACTAGCAAGATTAATGCGAGCAGAAGCAGTTGGTGAAGGAGAATATGGTATGCTTATGGTAGGTAATGTTGGAGTTAATAGAGTCCTTGCTAACTGTTACACTTTTAGAAATATAAATACTGTTACTCAAATGGTTTACCAAAATCCTGGAGGTTTTGCAGGTATCAACAGTCCCCAATTTACATCAGGTTCTACTATTAAAGAAAGAGAACTAGCAGAAAGAACTTTAAAAGGAGAATATTACTATCCTGCAACTAATGCATTATGGTTCTATGCTCCAGGAAGAGGAAATAATTGTATTAATACTTGGTATGATCAAGCCCTAGCTGGAAGATTTAAAAATCATTGTTTCTATGCTCCTGATCCTAACGTATGTCCACCTCTTCATTAAAAAGATATTGTCAAAACAAAGTAATCTATGCTATAATAAATGTGTTCTTAAAAGAACCCATAGGGGCGTGGTATAATGGTAGCATAGGAGTCTCCAAAACTTTTGATGGGAGTTCGATTCTCTCCGCCCCTGCCATTAAGAAACTTAAAGACTCTTGGCATAAGAGTCTTTTTTTATATTATTATATAAAAAGGTGATACAAATGAGTGAAACTGATAAAAAAAGTTTAGAAAAAGCTAAAAAACTATTTTCAAGTGGAGATATTAACAACATTGAAGTTGGTACTGTTAAAGGATTACAACAAATTCATAAATATCTATTTGAAGGCTTATATGATTTTGCAGGTATCATCAGAAAAGAAAACATTTCTAAAGGAAATTTTAGATTCGCCAACACTCTATATTTAGAAGACATTTTAAAAAAAATAGAAACAATGAAAGAATCTACACTAGATGAAATAATTGATAAATATGTAGAAATGAATATCTCTCATCCTTTTTTAGAAGGAAATGGTAGAAGCACAAGAATTTGGTTAGATTTAATATTAAAGAAAAATTTAAATAAAATAGTTAATTGGGAAAAAATTGATAAAAGATTATATTTACAAGCAATGGAACGAAGCCCAATTAACACTTTAGAAATTAAAACTTTAATCGAAAATAATCTAACAGATGATTTAAGTTTAACTACAATTTTTAAAGGTATAGAAACTTCATATTATTATGAAACAGATGAATAT
>DVKQ01000039.1 GCA_018715925.1 Candidatus Onthousia faecipullorum | reverse complement strand
AAATAGATAAAAATTATATAATTAATAAAATAGAGCTTGATACTGAGTAGAATTATTTGTGGTGACATTTATGATGACTTTTATAGTGACAGCTGATATATAATATATTGGAAAATTAGAAGAACAATTATAGGTTCTTCTTTTCTTCTAAATTCATCTTTACTTAAATAAAATGTAATGATAAAATTTAAGTATAGAAAGGATAGATGATATGAAAAAATATGGAAAAATAATTATTATTGTAGTAGGTATTATAGCAATAATTGCTTTACTTATCTTAATTTATTTTAAAACAACTTTTATTAGTAGCGATGAAGTAAGAGATATTGTTGCAGAGAATATGAATGTTAGTAGTGGTGATTTATATTTTGAAAGCATTGATTTTGAATTTGATAATAGTGTTTATGAAGTAGAAGTTTATTATCAGAATAGGGATTATGAATATAAAATAGATGCTAAAGAAGGTAAGATTATTTATACAGACTTTAAATATTTTACTAATCAAAACAACTCTAGTAATGGTAATAATAACAATAATGGCAATAGTAACAGTAATAATAATACTGGTAACTATAATGGTCAAAATAGTCTTAATGGTGTAACTGCTAACATAACCTTAGATGAAGCTAAGAACATTGCTTTAACTGATGCAGAACTTGATATTAATAGTGTTCAGTTTACAAGAGAAGAATTGGAGCATGATAATCATACTTTAGTTTATGAGTTAGAGTTTTATTATAATAATATAGAATATGATTATGAGATTAATGCTACTACTGGTGATATAATTAGTTTTGATAGAGATAGTATATATGATTAATTTTTAGCCATAATAGAAATAGGTGATTATATGAAAAATATTTCTATATGGCAAGATACTGTTAATGATAGTGATAATTATGAAGCATTAAAGGAAAATATAGATGTTGATATTTTAATAATTGGTGGAGGTATTACAGGATGTAGTACCTTTTATCAATTTAAAGACGATAATAGAAAGGTAGTGCTTGTAGAAAAAAATAGAATAGGTAGTGGGGCATCTAGTAGAAGTAGTGCTAAAATAACTTTTTTACAAGAAGATATCTATACTAAACTAAATAATATCTTTGGAAGAGAAAAAGCTTATCTATATTATAGAGGAGAAAAAGAAGCTTTAAAGATAATTAGTAATATTGTAAAAAATGAAAAAATTGACTGTGATTTTAAGACTAGTAAGTCTTATTTATATACATTAGATTCTTTAAATATTAAGAAGATTAATAAAGAAAGAGATATTGTTTCATCTTTTAGGGAGAAGACTACTCCTATTAAAAAGTTACCTAATGGGATGAAAGTAGAAACAGGGTTTTATGTTAATGATACATATACATTTCATCCTTTAAAATTTATAAAAGAAATAGTTAAAAAATCTATTAGCCTTAATCATAGAGTTTATGAAAATACTAAGATAATTAAAATAGAAAAAGATGGAGATTCTTTTAAATGCTATACTGAGGGTAATATTATAAAGACTAAAAAAATAGTTCTAGCTCTTCATTATCCTTACTTTTTATTACCATATTTAATGCCTTTAAAGTGTTATTTAGAAAAGTCTTTCTTAGTGTGTTCAAGTGTTAATAATAGTTATGACTTTAATGCTATTAATATAGAGAAACCTTTAAAATCTATGAGGTATTATAATGATTATTTATTAACAGTATCATCATCTGCTAATCTAGCCTTTGCATCTAATAGTAAAAAGATGGTTAGTGATTTAGAGAATAATAATAATATAACTAATTATGACTATGTATGGAGTAATTATGATTTAATGACTTTAGATCATCTTCCTTTAATAGGTTTTATTGATGATAACTTAATATTATCTACTGGATATAATACTTGGGGTAACTCTAATGGTATACTTGCTAGTACGATAATAAAAGACTTAATTGATAATAAATATAATATCTATAAAGAACTATTTGATCCTAGAAGAGCTTTTAATAAACAGAAATTAATTAACTATCCTCTAAATATCTTTAGTAATCTTTATAGTTTTATAGATAGTAAAGTTAATAAAAATAAATCTTTTTATAATGGTAATCCTAAATTTACAAGAATAGATGGTAAAGCAGTTGCAATTTATAAAGATGAAAATGGTAAGGAACATATTGTCTATAATAAATGCCCTCATGTAGGATGTAGTTTAGTATTTAATGAAGTAGAGAAGACTTGGGACTGTCCTTGTCATGGTTCTAGATTTGATTTAGATGGTAAATGTATTATGGGACCTAGTAATTATGATATTAGTTATAAATAGTTGTTTTCCTAAAAAATATTTTATGATATACTTAAAATGTAAGGAATGGTAGTTATGGATGATAAAATAATTAGAAAAAGCAAAGTTAGTATATTAAAAAGTTATGGTGAAAATTTTACAGAAAAAGAATATATTACTAATCCCGCTATTGGAAGGGAAGAAGAGATTAAACAATTAGTTTTAATATTACTTACACCTGAGAAGTCTGCTATTTTAACAGGTAAACCTGGTGTTGGTAAAACTGCTATTGTTGAGGGACTTGCTTATCGTATTCAGTTAGGTAATGTTCCTGATGCCCTAAAGGGTTATCAGATTATTAAAGTTAATACTTCTGCTTTACTTGGTGAAGATCCTGATACAGGTGAGAGTAAAATACAAATACTTTTAGATGAGTTAAAAGAATATACTAACTTAATATTATTTATAGATGAGATTCATACGTTAATGGGAAGTAAGGGTGAGTCTCTTGACTTTGCTAATATGTTTAAGCCAGGACTTGATAGAGGAGATATTAAAGTTATTGGGGCGACTACTACTGAAGAGTATGAAAGATATATTTTAAGAGATAAAGCTTTTGTTAGACGTTTTCAAAAGGTTGAAGTGGAAGAGCCTACAAGAGAGCAGACTATTGCTATTTGTATGGGTACACTACCTAAAATAGAGAAGAAGACAGGAGCTAAGTTAATGTATGATCCATATGTACAACAAAAAATTATGGCTTTTCTTACTGATCTTACTAGTGAATATAGAAGAATATATGAAATAGGCTCAAGGTATCCTGATGTAACTCTAACTATTTTACAACAAGCTTTTTCTTATGCTATTTATAATAATAGGAAAGAAGTAAATATCTTTGATATAGAAAAAGCTATTACTAATACAAAAAATGTTTACTCTGATGTTATTAAGAAAGAATTACCTAGATTTAAAGAAGAGTTTAAAAATGAGATAGCGGATGGATTGGATAGAGGACTTGCTCATGCTTAAAAGTGTTGCTTATTATCTAAGATTAATTTCTGTAGTTTTATTTGTTATATTTGTCTGTTTACTATTAAATGTAGTGTTTAATTGTGGTATTTTTGGTATATCTTTTCTTGTTATGTGTGGTTTGTTTGTCTTAATAAATATATTTACAGTACTTAGTAGAAAAGATATCTATAAAGAATTAGTTAGTTATAATCTTATATCATTTGCACTTACATTTTATTTAGGAATAATAGTAGTTAAATTATATACTGATTATAGAACTCATAGTACGATGTATATGATAAACTATGATTACTTTAAGACTAATTTTATTATTATAGATTTAGTTATATTAGGAATTATTCTAAATACTTTATTTATATACTTTTGGGACATAAAAAAAGAAGACTAACTGCCTTCTTTATTTTATATCAATAAGTTTTTTATTTTCGTTTTCATCAATTTTTGGAATAGAAATAGTTAATGTACCATTATCGAATTTAGCTTCAATAGCATCTTCTTTAATATCTCCTAGATAGAAGCTTCTAGAGTATTTACCATAAACTCTTTCACGACGTAGATATTTTTTATCTTCATCTTTATCTTCTTCACTAGATGATTTTTCAGCAGTTATAACTAAGTTTCCTTTGTTACATTCTATTTTAATCTCATCTTTCTTAAATCCAGGTAAATCCATTTCTACATGGTATGTGTTATCTTTTTCATAGATATCACAATTCATCATCTTACTTCCTTCATTTCCAAATAATTGATCAAATGCATTATCAAAATAAAATCTTGTTGGTAACATATATTATCACTTTCCTTTCTCATTACAATTATGTTATAACACTAACTTTAGCACTTGTCAAGTTAAAGTGCTAATTATTTTTTATTATTTACATATTTCTATTTTTTATACAATATTGCAAAAAAAAACTTGCTTATTTAATAGTTTTATGGTTATAATCTTTAGTTTTGCAGTAAAACTTCGCAAACCATTATAAAAAAAGGGCTAGAGCCCTTTTTTGAGTGTTGTGTAATATTGACTGTTTTTAATATTTTAAAATTTTTTTAATATTTTCTCTTTTATCATATTTTTTATCTAAACCTAATTCTAATTT
>DVKQ01000038.1 GCA_018715925.1 Candidatus Onthousia faecipullorum | reverse complement strand
AAATTAGGTATTGCTCAAGTTTTAATGGAAAATCCAGATATTATGATTTTAGATGAGCCATTTAATGGATTAGAGGAAGAAAGTGCAAATAAAATTAGAAAAATTTTATTAGAGGAAAAAGAAAAAGGTAAATTAATAATAATAGCTACTCACATAAAAGAAGATATTGATGAACTATGCAATGTTATATTTCATATTGATAAAGGAAAAATAAAATAAAAATAACCGATTTTCCTCCCACACCCTCCAATCGGCTCTTTTTATTTTAAATTGTATTTTTATTTATATTTATTTAATCTATACAGTTAAAAATAAAAATCTAATAACCTTAGTGGGGCGAAGCCCCGATTTTCAATTTTTTCACCGTTCAAAAATTGAAAATCTAGGACTTAAATACCTAGAAAATTGAATTTTACTTGGTTTTATGTAAGACTTTTTTAATTTTGTCAAAGATATAACTTAATATAAGTGTATAAAAAAATGTTCCTACTAATATAATCGCAAACCACACAGGCTTATCAAAAGACAATGCACTTACTGATGGTATCATTTCAAAGGGATCCGTTGGAATAGTAAAAGCAAGAACACATATAATAATAAAACCAACTAAAAATAAAATCCAAAAAACTTTATTAATCACATATCATCACCTTGAATAAGTTTATCATAATTTTATGTAAAAGTACATTTATTAAATGTAGTATAATTTATAGTCGCTCGTAAGATAATATTCCTGGGTGAGATATATGAAAATCAACAAAAACGATAATAAATATATCTATGTAGTAGTTGGACGAAACATAAAGAGAATAAGAAAAGCCAAAGGTCTTACTCAAGTTCAACTTGCTGATTTAGTACAATATAATGAGGGTACGATAGCGAACATAGAAAATAATAGTTACCAAACTTTTAGTTTAGAATTTATATATGTATTATCTAAAAAATTAGATGTTCCAATTATAGAATTTTTTAAAGGTATAGATTAAAAGTGTTACCAGTAAATTTTTAAATACTGATAACACTTTTTAATTTTAATATAATAAACAATACCCTAGTGGGGCGAAGCCCCGATTTTGATTTTTTTCACCGTTCAAAAAATCAAAATCTAGGTGTTTATGACAAAGAAAATTGAAAATTAATATGGTGATTTATTGATTAGATAGTTGTAATTATCTCATCTAAATTACCTAGAGTATTGTAGAAACTGTTATACTCCTTTGTTATCTATTAGTTTATAGTATTTTCGTGCCATTTTCTACTTTGGTATCTGGATTTAACAGAACTACACCATTATTTGTTACTACTCCTAATACTAATACCTCACTTGTTACTTCTGATATATGAATAGATTCAATGTTTACTACTGCTATTATTTGTTTTTCAATTAACTCTTCTTCTTTATATAAATCTGTAATCTGTGCTGATGAATTTTTAATACCTAAAGAGCCAAAATCAATTTTAAGTTTATAAGCTTTCTTTCTTGCTCCTTTATTAATACTAGCATCTATTATTGTTCCAACTCTTATATCTATTTTATTAAAATCTTCTAATGTTATCATATTTATCCTTTCTTATAATAAAAGCATAGGCAATTAACCTATGCTCTTATTATCTACCATACCACCATACTCTAAGTCCTGATGGGAATCCTATATAAGTTCTTGGATTTATTGTACTTTTTTTGTATGTTGCCCAAGTACAACCTCCTCCACTATGCCAATCGCAAGTAGTAATTTCAAGATGTAGGTGTGGTCCTGTAGAACATCCTGTATTTCCCATTCTTCCGATAACAGTATCTGGTGTAACAACTTGTCCTTCTTCTATATCACCAAAACTACTTAAATGAGCATATGTAGAATATATATATCTACCATTAACATTATGTCTTATTTTTACAACTCTTGCCCTGCCATTACATCCATAACTACAATTTGACCAACTACAGTTATCATAATATATCTTAAAGACAGTACCTGTAGCGATTGGATGAACTTCAATAGTTTTATTTGAATTTGATAAATCTATTCCTAAGTGACCATTATTCATCCAGTTTTGCGTAACATATCCACTTTCCATAGGTTTATAAAAGCCTGCTGCTGATGGAACATAACCACCACTTGAACCACTATTATTCGCTTGTTCTACTCTATATTGACAAGCATAGATATCTTCATTTAGGCCACAACCTAAGTTTTTATAATACTGTAAATTTTCTTTAGCAGACTTTAATTGTTCTTCAACACTAGGCATTGTTTCTCTTATAGCAGCGGAATCAGCATTAATCTTTTCTTGTTCTTGTTCTAATTCATCTGTTAGTTCTTCTAATTCTTTATTTTTCTTAGCAAGTTCTTCTTTTCTTGCTTCATTTTCTTCTACTAACTCTGTTAATTCTTTCATAACTTTATCATTATATTCTGTTAATTGTTCAACTATTGCCATCCTATATACCATATCAGTAACACTTGTCGCTCCAAAGATATATTCTAGATAAGCATTTTCACCTTCACTAACTTGAATATATTGAAATAAAGATTTACTTTCTTCACTTTTTCTAGCAATTTCTTGATTTGATTCTGCAATTTCACTTTCTAGTATTGTTGTTTCATTCGTTATTTCTTTTATTTGACTTTGGATACTTTTAATTCTTTCTTCTATTTCTGCTACTTCAGCATCATTGGCAGCGATTTGATTATTCTTACTTTGCAGTTCATTAGTAAATTTAGTTACTTCTTCTTCTAATTCTTTTAGTGTCTTAGCATTTGTATTAATTGGAACTAGAAATATTGTTAGCAGGAATATAAGTAAAGCTGGCATTACTTTTTTCACTAATCTATCCACCTCTTTTCATCTTATATTTTTAGGTATTTTCTAACAGCAGAAGCTGATCCTATCATACCTACGATTATACCTATTACTACAACTATACCTGATACCATATATATAAATGGTTCTGGTTCAATTAATGATATCATTCTACTATATAAATAACCATTAGAATGATTATATAAGGCAATATATCCAAAGCATACTATTAATATTGGGATAATTGAACCTAATAAACCTAATATCATTCCTTCTATTATAAATGGAGTTTTAATAGTAAAGTTTGATGCTCCAACTAGTCTCATAATAGATATTTCTCTTTTTCTTGAGAATATTGTTAGTTTAATTGTATTTATAATTAAGAATACTGTTACAAGTACTAAGGCAATTACCATTCCATAAGATATATTTTTTGCAGCTTCAAAGGCAGAAATTAAATTATCTACCATTCCTTCACCATATTTAACAGTACTGACATTATCTAATCTTTCTATTTTTTTAGCAGTATTAGATATTTTCTCTACATCTTTAACTTTAACTTGGAAGGTATCTTTTAGAGGATTATCTTCTTCACTCCAAGTACTCATTACTTCTTCAAAAACATCACTTTCTTTACTCATATCTTCTTTGATAGCATCTTTATTTTGATATGTTATTGATTCAACATTAGTCATGTTCTCTAAGCTGTTTCTGATATCATTTATCTCTTCTTCAGTTGTATCTTGGTCTAGAAAGACTACAATCGTTAAGTCTTTTTCCATTTCACTTGTAAATTCTTGAACATTAAATGTAACCATTATAGATATTGCTACTATTATTAAGGTAATGGTAATACAAGAAATGGATGCTAGGGATAAACTAAAATTTCTAAAGACACTTTTAAAAGCATCTCTTATACTTCTTCTTAACATTCTAAATAATTTCATTCTTCATAGCCTCCTTTCTCAAGATGTTTAATAAGTCTACCATCTTTTAGGAGAATAATTTCTTTTTGCATTGTATTAACTATTTCTTTGTCATGGGTTGCCATAATTATAGTGGTACCGCATGTTTTATTTATTTCTTCTAAGACTTTAACTATTTCCATACTACGGTCTGGGTCTAGATTTCCTGTTGGCTCGTCACATAATAGTATTCTTGGTTCATTAACTATCGCTCTTGCTATGGCAACACGTTGTTGTTCTCCTCCTGATAGTTGATCTGGATAGTTATGTATCTTTCCTTTAAGTCCTACTAACTCTAAAGCTTTTAAAGTCTTTTTTCTAGTTTCAGCTTTAGTCGCACCTATTGACTCCATAGTAAAGGCAACATTTTCATAGACAGTTAATTTAGGTAAAAGACGATAGTCTTGAAAGACTATACCTAATTTTCTTCTTAATTTGTACACTTTGCTATTTCTTAATTTGGCAACATTAATACCTCCTACTATAATTTCTCCACTAGTAGGTTTTTCTTCACGGTAAAGCATTTTAATAAAGGTACTTTTACCTGAGCCTGAACCACCAATTACAAACACAAAAGATCCTTTTTTTATGTTTATACTTAAGTCATAAATGGCAGTTACACCATTTTTATATTGTTTATTTACATTTTTTACTCTTATTAAATCCATTAACATCATCCTATTCAGTCTTTAGTATAACATATTTCGACATATTATGTATATAGTAAATTTATGGTATTTTTACATTTAAAAAGAGGAACTATTTTCCTCCTTTCACTTCATAGGCATCTGTTACAACGAAAAAGGCTTTAGAATCTATTTCTTTTATCCCTTCTTTTAGTCTAAAATAGTCTCTTGTTGGGACTACTGCTAATAAAACTCTTCTTTTCTTTTCTAAGAATCCTCCTTTAACATCAAAGATAGTTACGGTATGATGCAAAGTATTAATAAGATAATCTCTTACTTCTTTATCTTTACTAGTAGTTATATAAAAGGCTTTATTTTTAGATATTCCTAGTATTACTTTATCTATGACAAAACCACTAATATAAATGATGATAAAAGCATATAACATCATATTAAAGCCAAAGTAAACACCACCAATTAAGACTACTATAAAGTTAATTAACATTGTGGTTTTAGCAAGAGAAATATGAAAGTATTTATAGGCTATTTGACTAATTATATTTAAGCCACCGTTACTAAAACCTACTTTGTACATAAGTCCATTTGTTATTCCTAGAAGTATTCCTATTAGAATACTCATTAAGATTAAGTCACTAGTATCTATAACTATATATCTTGCAAGTGGTTCTGTTAAAGATACAAATAAGGGATAGACTAGGGTTGCAACTAAAGAGCCTCCTGTTTGATTAAGACCTAAGAATAAATAACTGATTCCTAAAAGTATAACTGAGCCGATTAAAATAATTAAAGATGGAGAGATATCAAAAATATGATTTAATATTATGGCAACTCCATTCATTCCTCCTGTTACTAAGTCAGTTGGATATAATAAAAGATTAAATACTAAGGAAGAGATAAAAAGACTAAATATTAAAACTGTATATCTATACCATAGTTTAGTCTTATCTATTTTTACCACTACTAAGCACCACCTTTTACTTCATAAGAATCCATAGCAACAAAGAAAGCATTTTTATCTATGTTATGGATTCCTTCTTTTAATTTATAATACTCTCTTGTAGGGACAACACTCATTAGAACAGTTTGATTTTCGCTATTGTATCCACCTTTAGCATTGAACTCAGTAACGCCATGTTTAAGCTCACTTATAACAAATTCTTTAACTTCTTTTTCTTTACTAGTAATAATATAGAAAGCTTTAGAATCTGATATTCCTAGGACAACTTTATCTGTTAAAGTAGAGATTAAGTAAAGGATTATTAAAGAATACATTAGATGATTAAATCCAAAGACAAAGGCTCCTATTACAATGATTAAACCATCTGTAAAAAACATACTATTACCAAGACTAATTTTAAATATTTTAGATATTATCATATTTAATATGTCTGTTCCACCAGTTGAATAACCTGCTCTAAAAATTAAACCGGCTCCTAATCCTTGTAAAGTTCCTCCAAAAACGGCAATTAAAATCATTTCACTTTCTTTAAAACTAATATAGGTTGATAGATGCTCTGTTAGGCTTACAAAGACTGGGAATAGGATGGAACCAAGTATCGTTGCTTTTGTTTTTTCTTTACCTAGTACTAAGAAAGATAATATAATTAAGAATACGTTAGCGACAGAGATAATAGTTGAAGGATTAAGACCAAAAAAGTGTTTTAATATTAAAGAAAAACCACTTACCCCTCCTGCTACTAAATTATTAGGAGACATGAAGAGGTTGAAAGCTAAGGCTACTAGAAAACAACCTATAATAAATTCTATTAATTCTTTAACTTTAATTTTTTGTTTTATCACTTTCTTCATTTAGTCCTCCTTTTAGACTACTTTCAATAAACTCATCTATCTCTCCATCTAATACTCCTTTAGTATCACTTGTTTCATAACCTGTACGGTGATCTTTAACTAAAGAATAAGGATGTAAAATATAACTTCTTATTTGACTACCAAAGTCAATATTAGATTGAATACCTTTCTCTTTAGCAAGTTCTTGTTCTTTTTTCTGTTCTTCTAATACATATAATTTACTTTTTAATACTTGTAAAGCGGTTTCTTTGTTTTGAATTTGACTTCTTTCGTTTTGACAAGTTACAACTATTTTAGTAGGTAAGTGAGTAATACGTACGGCACTGTCTGTTGTATTTACTCCTTGACCTCCTGCACCTGTTGAACGATAGACATCTATTTTTAAGTCTTTTTCATTTATATCTATTTTAATATCTTTAGATATTTCGGGAGTTACATCAATACTTGCAAAGGAAGTATGACGACGATTAGATGAATCAAAGGGTGATAATCTAACTAGACGATGAACTCCTTTTTCATTTTTTAAATAACCATAAGCATATTCACCTTTTACTTTAAAGGAAACACTCTTTATTCCTGCTTCTTCGCCAGGTTGATAGTCAAGTAGTTCTATTTTAAAGTTCTTTTTCTCACAGTATCTTGTATACATTCTATAAAGCATATTAGCCCAGTCACAAGATTCAGTTCCTCCAGCACCAGGATGTATTTCAACGATACAGTTATTTTTATCATATGGTTTATTAAATAGTAGATAGATACTTAAACTCTTTAAATCTTCTTTTATAGTTTTATTATCTTCCTCAATTGTTTGTAATAATTCTTTATCACTTTCTTCATCAAGCATTTCTAAAAGTTCTAAGGAATCAAATATCTTTTTCTTTAAGTCTATTAACTTAGATGTTCTTTCCTTTAAACTCTTTAACTCACTAATCACAGTTTCAGCTTTACTAGAATCATTCCAAAATTCTTCTTTAATTGTCTCTTTTTCTAACTCCTCTTGTTTTTTTAGTTTATTATCGGTGTCAAAGTGACCTCCATAAACTTAATATTTCTTCTTTTTCATTTATTAATTCTTTCAATAATTCGTTTTTATTCATCTTTACCAACTCTCTTTATTAGTATTATACAAGATATTTATTTTTATAACAAAATATTTTTTGTATATTTTTATAAAATGTGCATATAGTATTAATGAGGAAGGTTCACTGATAAGTGTGAAGATCCTCTATATTATAGATTGAACTGTTAGATATTTCTAGCAGTTCTTTTTTTAATTATGTTGAACTTTTAGTTATGTTGAACTTTTAAAAAGAAGTCCATTAAATAAAGACTTCCATTATAAAAAGTTCAACATAATTTTTTTATTTCATATTATTTTTTAACCAATTATCTAAGTTATCTTTCT
>DVKQ01000005.1 GCA_018715925.1 Candidatus Onthousia faecipullorum | reverse complement strand
CTTAACTCTTCATAAGAAGTTGCAGTAAATAAAGATAGATATGCTTCTTCTTTATTGTCTCCATTATATCTTATTCCTTTGTAATTATCAAGATACACTTCGTGAATTTTAAAATCCTTTATCTCTTTATGGGTATTTATATCCATAACAGAATAAGAGGCTTTACTAACATACGGATGCTTTTCTTTATTAAAGTTTATTTGAATAACCTTTTTCTTCTTTATATCTTCTCCACTATTTAGACTTCTAGCAAGGGCAGTATACACAAATAATCTATTTCTATACATTATATCATTACTAGGAAACTGATTCATCTCTATTAATATAATTAAATCACACTTATCACTTTCAAGTAATATATCTAAACGATAATCACGTTTTTCATTACCACTATTAAATTCAGTATCGTATAATCTAAACTCACTAATATCCATATTAGTATATGGTTTTATAATAGTATTAAAGAATTTTTTATAGTCTTCTATTTTAAAGAAGTGTTTAAATGTAGTATCGGACAAAAGACTAATAAATTTCTTTTCATTCTTTTCTTCTTTCATATAAACCTCCAATAATTTTTAATATTTCTGCAGCAGATGCCTACACTCTAACACAAGTAAAAATATATTGCAATTTACGAAATTTAGTAATTGGAAGTAAAAACTACCATGAATTTTCAAAATTTCCTTAGAGAAAATTAAAAATTGACCCCCTTTTTGGAGTCAATTTTCAATTTTCCAACAAATTTTATTTTTTGTAAATTTTTTCTATATAATCAATAACTTCATCAATAGTTTTATTAAAGTCATCATAATTAGTATTAAACCAAGTAAGATTAAACTGATGATTAAAGAAAGTATATTGTCTTTTAGCATAGTGTCTTGAGTTTTTCTTAATATCTTCTTTAATTTCATCTATATTTTTTTCATGATTAAAATATGGAATAAACTCTTTATAACCTATCGCTCTTTTTAAAGCTTTAGAAGTATTAAACTTATCTTTTAAAGACTCTACTTCTTCTAGCAGTCCATTATTAAACATAATATCTACTCTTTTATTAATCTTATCATATAAAGTATCTCTAGCAGTAGTTAATCCTATAAAGATAGTATCTTTATATAAAAGATTATTTCCATTATTAGTAATAGTCTCATTATTTTCAAGTTTATTCAATAGTCTCACTAGTCTTTTACGATTATTTATATGAGGAAGTTCTTCTACATTATAAGACTTAATCTTATCTAATATTTCTTCATTAGTAAGATTATCGTAAGTATTATAAGTAGTCCCTTCTGTAAAGTTATAATCAAAAAGTACTGCTTTTAAATATAGACCTGTTCCTCCTACTAAGATAATATTTTTATTTTCTTTTAAGAGTTTATCTATTAAACATCTTGCATCTTTTTGATAATCATAAACAGAATAATTTTTACCAAGCGGAACAAAACTAAGTAAATGATGAGGTACTCCTTCCATTTCTTCTTTAGTTACTTTGGCAGTACCTATATCCAACTTTTCATACACTTGCATAGCATCAAAATTAATAACTTCTGCTTTATATTTTTTAGCAAGTGCTATACTTAAAGCAGTTTTACCAACAGCAGTTGGTCCTAATATGGCAATTATCATAATATCACTATCTTTCTATACTATCTTTGTTAAGACAAAATACGGCATATAAAGGAACAGACTTTATATTATTTTTAAAACCAAAGTTTTTTGAAGATATTCTAATAGCATATTTAGGATTATATAATTTAATATAATTATTTAAACTTCTAGATTTAACATGATTACTAGATTTTACTTCTAAAGGAATAATACTTCCCTTTTCTCCTTGTAAGATAAAATCCACTTCACTTTCATAGTCGCCTTTCCAATAATTTAGATTAAGATTATTAATTATTAAAGAAGTGGCAACATAATTTTCAGTTAACATGCCGATCATTACTTCATTAACCGCTTCTCTATTCTTTATTAAATAAATAGGATACTCACTTAAATTGGTTAATAGTCCTACATCGTTCATATATAATTTAAAAGAATCTAACTCCTCATACATTTTAAGAGGAACACCTATTTTTGTCTTAACACATTTATTTACAATACCTGCATTAACCAACCAATTAATTGCATCTCCAAAAATAGAACTAGAGCCACCACTTTTAATTAGTTTATATTGAAATTTTTTATTATCTTTAGCAAGCTGTACTGGAATAGAGTCAAACGTCGCCAAAATTTTATTTGCTTCATTTCCATCTTCACAATATTTTGTAATATCATTTTTATATGACTCTATTATACTTTTTTGATAATCAATAGCATTAATAAAAGAATTACTATTAATATACTCTTGAACTACCTCTGGCATACCACCAACTACTAAATAATCATAATATAAATCAAGTGCCTTCTTATGTTGTACTTCTGGCATTTCTTTATTAGTATCAAAATGCTCTTTTATAGAATCTAGTAATAAAGAGTTACCGGTATTAATTAAAAACTCATCAAAAGACATAGGATATATTGTTAAGAAGTCAACTTTACCTACTGGAAAAGAAAAGTCTTTTTTATTTATATGAACACCAAGTAGGGAACCTGCACCAATTACATAATATTCACTTGCTTCCTCACAGAAATATTTTAAGGAAGTTAAGGCTCTAGTATTTTTTTGTATTTCATCAAAAAAGATTAATGTATTATCTTTATCTATTTTTTTATTAAAGATAATCTCTAAATTTTTAATAATATAGCTAGGTTCAATATTCTCATCAATAATATTACTAACTATATTATTAGTTTCAAAGTTAACATAAATAATATCTTTAAAATATTTATTACCAAACTCTTTTACTAAATATGTCTTACCAACTTGTCTTGCTCCATATAAAAGTAAAGGCTTTCTGTTTTTTTTATTTTTCCAGTCAATAAGACTCTTCATAGCGTTTCTTTCCATTTTATTCACCTCTTGAGTTTATTATATACCATAACTCCAAAAAAATCAATTAATTTATTATTTTTTTGGAGTTATAATTGATAATTTGATTAGTTCATCGCTCTTTTAAAGAGTCTTTCTAAGTCATAATTACTATATGTAATAATAGTTGGTCTACCATGAGGACAAGTAAAAGGATTATCACAACCTCTTAAATTATCTAAAAGTATTTTAGCTGAGCTTAAATCTAGATAATCATTCGCTTTTATACTCATTTTACAAGCCATAGTAGATGCTGTCTTATAGATAAATTTCTCTTTATCAAATTCACCTTTCTCTAGAGTGATAGCAATTATCTTTTCTATTGCTTCTCTTTCGTAGCCGCGAGAAAACCAAGTAGGATGACTTCTAACAATAAAAGTATTATCTCCAAACTCTTCTAAAGAGATTCCTATGCTTTTTAGAATATCCATATGTTCTTTAATTCTAATAAACTCATCTTTAGGATATTCTAATCTAATAGGTACTAATAAGTCTATAACTTTATAATCATCTTTTAATAGAGCATTTAAAACTTTTTCATAGTTAATACGCTCAGCCGCTGCATGTTGATCTATTATAAACATACCGCTGCTATTCTCAGCGATTATATAAGTCTTATGAACAATACCTACAGGTATCATTTCTTTAATACGGTATTCACACTTTTTTTCTTTATCTTCTTCAACTACTTCTTCAGTCTTAGTACCAGTTATTTTATTATCATTATCAAAATCAAAAGATAATTCTTCTAGATTAGGAGAAGTCTCTTTAATAGGTTCTTCTTCCTCATCTAATTCATAATTAATAGTATTAAGAGGTAAAGAGTCTTCTACTTCATAAATAGTATTTAAATCTCTAATATTAGCATGAGGTACTAATAGTATCTCTTTTAGTTTAGATGTAATTACTTTAGTAATTAACTCTTTTAAACTATCCAATTTAGAGAACTTTATATCCATCTTTTGAGGATGTATATTAATATCTATAAGAATTGGATCTACATCTATATTTAATACAATCATAGGAAACTTATCTTTAGGTATATAAGTGTGATAACAGTCTATTAGACATCTATTTAAATCAAGATTCTTAATAACTCTACCATTTACTAAAGTAGTAATAACATTACGGGATGTCTTTGCTATTTCAGGATAACCAATATAACCAGATATTACATAGTCATCATTTTCACCGTTTATCTCTATCATTTTCTTTGCAACATCTATACCATATACAGCATAGATTACTTTTAATAAATTACCATCTCCAGAAGTATTTAATATCTCTTTTTCATTATTAGTCAAAACAAATCTAATAGATGGATATGATAGAGCCATTTTATTAACATATTCTATTATTAAAGCAAGTTCAGTATAAAGATTCCTTAAATATTTTAATCTTACAGGAGTATTATAAAATAAATCTCTAACTTCAATAGTAGTTCCTACACTTAAATCACTATTTTCTACATTTTCTATAACCCCACCATTTAAAGTAACACTTGTCCCTACTCCATCTTTACTAGTTTGTAAAAAGACATGGGAAACAGAGGCAATAGATGGTAGGGCTTCACCTCTAAAACCAAGAGTTTCAATGTTAAATAAATCATCTAAATTCTTTAATTTACTAGTGGCATGACGAGAAAATGCAAGAAGAGCATCTTCTTTATTCATACCAATACCATTATCACTTACAACTATTTTCTTAGTACCAGAATCTATTAAGTTAATCTTAATCTCAGTAGAATTAGCATCAATAGAGTTTTCTACTAACTCTTTAACAACATTTAAACATCGCTCTACTACTTCTCCTGCTGCTATTTTATTGGCAAGTATTTCATCCATTACTTTAATAGTACTCATTAGTCTACCTCACATGTTGAATCTGCTTTTAATCTTCTAATACCAGAAATAGAATTAGAACAAGCTGGACTTTGATAACCTATACATTTTAAACAAGCAGAATAATCTATATCCATGTTATAGCCTTTATCATTATTTCTCTTAACAATAGCATAACTTTCTAAATTACAAGTTTTAGTAGATGAATTAGGATCTTCTAAGCTTTCTATATAACCTTCACAAACTAGTTTTTCAACATCTACTATTAAAGATTCTCCTTCAGAAGGAATTGATCCAGAGTGCTCTATTAAATAATTAGTAACACCTGCAGTTATATTTTTCTCAAAATCTTCATAAGTTGCATTTCTAGCTTGCTTTAAATACCTTGATACACCTGTATAAGCAAGAGTTATTAATATACCTAATATTATAATTACTGCAAGTAATTCTAACATTGTAAATCCATTTTTATTTATTCTCATCTTTCTCCTCCTCATGCAAGACTTGATATAAGTTATTTGCAACAGTATCTCCTACTATTTCACTTAATTCCTCTATGCTTGCTTCTTTCATTTTTTTAATAGAACCAAATTTTTTTAATAATTCTTTTCTTCTAACTTCACCTATTCCTGGTACTAAATCAAGGTAACTTGACAGTAGTCCTTTACTTTTAATATTACGATGATAACTAATAGCAAAACGATGAACTTCTTCTTGTATTTTTGATAAATAAAGGAAGAGATTACTATCACTTTTAATATCTAGAACTCTATAATTACTATCTATAACAGTATTAGTTCTATGATGATTATCTTTCTTAAGGCCTATTATAGGAATAGATAAATTTAAACTTGAAAGTATCTCTTTACAGACATTTACTTGGGTTTCTCCTCCATCCATAACTATTAAATCAGGTAATACTTCATTATCCATAATAGCTTTATAATATCTTCGATATAAGACTTCTCTCATTGCACCTAAATCGTCTTTAACATCTGTACTTATTTTATATTTACGATAATCATTTTTTAAAGGTTCGAAGTCACGAAACACTACCATAGCTCCTACATAGTATGTTCCAAATAAATGAGAGTTATCAAAGCTTTCCATACGAGAAACACTTTCTACTCCAAGAAGTGTTTTTAATTCCTTTAAAGCTTCTAGTTTTTTATTATCATCTTTCTTTAATGTCTCTAATTCTTCATTTAAAACTACTTTAGAATTTTCTTCGGCTAAATCTACTAATTTCTTTAACTCTCCTCTTTTAGGAATATGTACCTTTACCTTTAGATATTCACTAAGTAATTCTGCATTTAAAGTATCTGGTATTAATATTTCATGGGCAAGAATATTTTTCTCATAGAATTTGATAATGTACTCTTCCATATCATCTACTACATTATCTAGGGTTTGTAATGTTTCATGATGTCTACCAAATAGTATTCCTTCTCTTATAAAGAAAACAGTTATAGATAAGTAATTATCAACTACAGTATAGTTAAAGATATCAAAGTTATAATTCTTCTTTAAGTCTATCTTTTGTTTAGTAAGAGTAATATCTATATCATTTAACATTTCTCTTAACTCAAGAGCTTTCTCATAATTTAAAGCATTACTTGCTTTTTCCATTTCTTTTGTTATTTTTTCTTTAATAAAGCTGCTATTACCTTTAAGAAAACTTGTTATCTCATCAGTCATAGATTTAATAGTATTAGTTTCTATTTCTTTAATACAATAGCCTAAACACTCATTAATATGATAATAGAGACACTCTTTTTTAGGTAATTTCTCACATTTACGTAAGGGATATAAACGATTAATCATATTAACTGTCTTTCTCGCTGCAGTTACATTAGGATATGGTCCAAATAGTTTATGATTTTTTTTCTTTCTTTTTACATTTCTAACTACTCTTAGTCTAGGATACTTTTCATTAGTAAGTTCAATATAAGGATAACTCTTATCATCTTTAAGTAAGATATTATATTTAGGATCATATTTTTTAATTAGATTTATCTCTAATATTAAACTCTCTAATTCACTATCAGTTACGATATACTCAAAGTCATCTATATCTTGTACTAACATTGCAGTTTTACCAGTTACATTACCTCTAAAGTAACTACTAACACGCCTCTTTAAGTTCTTAGCTTTCCCTACATAGATAATATAACCATTTTTATCTTTCATCTGATAACTTCCAGGCAGTTCTGGAACAAGTTTTAATTTTTCTTTAAAGTCTTTCATATTACCAACACCCAACTAAAAAATAAGTTATTTTACATAACTTATTTTAGACTACATTTATTATTTTTACAAGTCTAACAAACACTAAATCATCCAATTATTGTTGTTTATCACATTAGCTAAAAGATACTTACATACAAACTATAACTTAGGACTAATAACAAGGTGGAACGAGCCGTCATCGCTAGAACCACCGCTAGCACCGCCGAAGCTTAATACTCCTGTATCAGTGACATCGCTAAATCTACCGCCGCGCACCCACCATGGATACTCTTCAATTAACATGTTGTGGTAGTCGTTATACCAGCCACTCGTCTCACTTAAACCATGACTTATACACTCACTTCCATTACAGGCTAAGCTTACATTATTACTTGTATATTTATCATAATATTTACTTTCTAATGTTAATGGATCACTAAAACCAGAAGCACTAGCTATATCATTATAATTAGCCATAACATATTCCCACGCACCGCCTGACATATCATAAATTCCATAGACTGTTCCTGTCGTTGAGGCTCCTGTTCCGTTTATTTCTATATTGTACTGATATTGATTATCATAAGAAACATCTAAATTACTAGGACTACCATTACTATAACCTGTCATACAAATATTTGATTTGTTTTGATATATTTCTTTATTAGTTCCTTTAAAATCTTCATTACCCAACTTTCCATATTTACTTTGAGATAAATAAGAAACTGCAGCCCATTCATCATTTCTCATTGCATGTGAGTTCATACCTTCACTAAATCCATATCTATTACCTGTAGCACTTACTTTAAGTCCTACATTGTAAATATTACTTATACTTATATATTTCCAACTTGTTATATTTGGTTTTATCATGGCATCTAATTCTGCTGTATTTCCTCCTCCATAACCAGCATAAGGATTACTACTAGAAGTTTCAAACTTACCTACCCAGATTCCACTAAGTTCATCATTACCAAATGTAAAGGCATCTGGTGTATACCAACTATTAGATTTGATACCACTACTTACTACATACTTTGCAGTTCCTCTATCTTTTGTATTAGTTGATACAAATTTAACATCTATTTCTCCTGGCAAGGAATCCGTTGGTGTTGTATCTAAAAATGTTCCTTGTTTTCCATAATAGTTTGTTCCATCTTCACTACCTATAGTATATGAATATCTTGGTATCCATACCCACATTGTTTCTATATCATTCATTGATATTGTTGTACCTGCTGGTGCACTTAAATAATTATTTCTACTTGAAGAACTTACTGTAACAGCATTTGCCCATTCTAAATTATCATAATCATACCAGTTATTGGTAGATGTATCCGCTTTTACCCAATTATTTCCATCGTATCTTGCAGCAATCATATTATCATCTAAAACAGGAGGATTCGGACTATTTTTTTGTTCTCTATCATAACTAGTAACAACTATCTTACTTTGATATTGTGTTCCTTGCACCTCATTACCTGATGTACCATCTAGCCACATCCATAATGAATATGTAACTGTATTACTTGGTTTTAATGGTTCTTCACCTTTTATATCAAATTCTCCTTTTCCATAATCATTTACTGTAACTACTCCACTATCATATCCTAAATTATTTGTAAGTCTCATCTTTATATAACTATTATCTAATGTATTATTGCTATTTTCTTCTAGAGAGACATGATAATAGGCATTTATATTTCCTGTATTAGTTATTGTAAAAGTATAAGGAGTTGTCTTTAATCCCTCGCTATCAGTAAGTGGAGAAGCATTATCTAAATTAATACTATCTCCTTCACTAAAATCTACATTAAGGATACCTGCTGTTAAAGTAATATCTTTATCTCCTTCTAATGTTATAGTTAATAAGGCATAACTTGAACCTATCAAAGCTATTATACTTATTAATATTATTACTACTGATATTATTATATATTTCTTTTTCTCATTCATTTTAATACTCCTCTCATATTTTTCTACACATAAAAAAGAATAGAATACTCCTACTCTATTCTTCTTACACTATGAAAGAAAGTAGCTAAACTACATTACTCTTATTAATTAATATTAACACAAATGCATTAAGGTGTGCAACTAGTTTTTAAAGACTTGGACTCATCACGAGGCGGAACGATACATTTCCACCTGCAGCACCAAACTCAATAGCGTAGTTGAAATAGAACACCCCAGCAAAATTTAAATCAGTATTATTAAATCCGCCGCTGCGCACCATCCATGGGTGTTCTTCACTTACCATAATTTCTAAGTCATTATACCAGCTTGCCGTTTCCCTTAAACCATGACTTAAACACTCACTTTCATTACATGCTGTGCTAACATTATTACTTGTATATTTATCAT
>DVKQ01000037.1 GCA_018715925.1 Candidatus Onthousia faecipullorum | reverse complement strand
TATAATAATTATTATTCTTAATTAATGATAATATTTTAGTCTCCGCTTCATTTAAATCAGAATATTCATCTATAGATGTAACATCATTTAATAATTCTTTATTAAGTGGTATAGTTACAATAATAGTATGTTCACTTATATAAAAAGCATCTTTTCCATAATTTTTAACAATTAAAGGAATACCATGACCAGTTTGATCAATATAATCTAAATCACAAAATATCTTTAAAAGCTTTTTATTAACAGGTTTTGATACACCAGCAAAAAAGTCTTCCTTTGTTAATGCTGACGGTAATCCCCCATTAGATACTATTTCAATTCTGTCATCATAAATATAAACAGCAGGAGGAATTTCTTCAGACCATTTAGTATGAACGCAAGCATTAAGCCAGGCTTCTCTAAAAGAACTAAAATCAAAATATTTCTCTTCAATTCTTTGTATACCTCCCAGTTTTACTTTAGTTTCATTAATACTTTCCATATATTCCAAAACATTATTAACAGAAAGTAACAAACACTTACCACCATAATCAGTCCTTTTTAACATAACTGATTTATCACATCCTGCAAATGTAACAACTTTAATAGATAAATCATTAGAATCAGCCAATAACTCAGCCATTAAATTGTATTTATTATCATCAGTTTTTAACCCTAAATTATCTTCAAATTTATCATTATTTATTTTAATATCATTAGATATATATAAAGCTTTAAGCATTTTAAATGATAAATCTTGATTAGATGCAATTCTCTTTACTATATAATCTGGTTCACCATCTTTATTTATTAATGCTTTAAGCATCTCTGGAGATAACTGTTTATCTTCATCAAATGACCTACTATAATATTTACCAAAAGCAGAATATGGGACATTATCTCCCTTAGCATATACTTTAATAATTTTTTTATCTCCTATTAATTCTAATGATATATGAGGAATAATTTGAGGTTTTATTCCTTCAGAAATTTTTCTCGAAACATCTCTTAAAGTATTTTCATTTAAATCTTTCTGACCAATAACATCTCCATTATTTTTTACTCCAAAATACACTGTTCCTTCATTATGTTTATTAAGCATAGCAGCTAATGATATAACACCTTCAATAATTTCACTTGTACTTTTTTTAAATTCCATTTTTTCATACTCAATTCCTAAATTCATAGCCTACCTCCTAAAATATTTTTATATATTTTATTCTATACTTTTTTCTATACTTTATTCTATACTTTATTCTATACTTTGTCAAATATTCAATCCAAAAACAAAAAATTAGATAAAAACCTAACTTTTTTAATGCAATGTTACAAAAGTCAATATTGTTATATTAAATTAGTCAATATAGTCATATTAAAATAGTCGCTACTATCATATTAAATTAGTCAAACTGTTATTTCTTTTTTTCCATTATACCAAGCATCAACAATAATAGGAGTAACCACTTCATCTATAACTTTATCAACTCTTCTCGCTCCAAACTTAGGATAATTACTTTCTTTAATAATTTTATCCACAATTGTTGGGGATATTTTTATCTTTAAATCTTTCTTTTTAAATCCTTCTATTAACACATATAATCTTTTTTCCACAATTTTGTGAATAACATCACTACTTATATCATTAAAGTAATAAATCTTCCCTATTCTATTAACAAATTCCACACCTAAAAACTCTTCTATATCAATATTATTCTTACTTTCTGTAAATCCTATAGAATCATTAGAATAACCTAAATTAGTAGTCATAAAAAGAAATACATTATCAAATCTTACCTTTCTACCACGAGAATCAGTTAATACTCCTTCATCAAGTACCTGTAGAAATAATTTCATAACTTCCCCACTAGCTTTCTCTATCTCATCTAAAAGTATAACTGAATGAGGATGCATTCTAATTGTATCCAAAACAGTTAAATGATTATCAAAACCAACATAACCTGGAGGAGAACCAATAATTTTACTAACCGTATGAGCTTCTTTATATTCACTCATATCAAGTCTAATAAAATTAGATTCTCCATATAGAAGGTTAGCAAACTCTTTAACTAATAAAGTCTTACCAACACCAGTTCTACCACAGAATAAAAAAGATTCTATATGAGGCTTATCTTGAAAACCAAGTCTAACTTTCTTAACTCTATTACACAAATCAGTAATAATTTCATCTTGTCCTAAAACTATCTTTTTTAAACTTTTATCTAAATTATTTATAATTTTTCTACTACTCTTATTAATCTCATAAACAGGTATCTTAGTCTTTAAATATATAACATCTGCAACCATCTCTTTTGTAATCTTTTTAGGCTTTCTCTTAGTCATTAAATTAAGTTCCAAGTCATTCTTCTTAGTAAGTAGTTCTTTTTCTTTCTCCTTATAAGTAGAAGCTAGATCAAAGTCTTGTTTAATAATCGCTTTCTTCTTATTACTTATAACTTCACCTAATTCCGTATTAATTCTACTTAATATAGTATCACTTTTACTTTCTAAAAGTGATGCCTTAGTACAAACTTCATCTAAGATATCTATAGATTTATCAGGCTGATAATACTCATATATATATGTATCACTAAGCTCTACTATTAAGTCTATAATATCATCACTAATACTAACAAAGTGATATGCTTCATATAAAGGCTTTAGTTTTTTTAATATCTCTTTAGTCTTATCTTTAGTAGGCTCTTCTATCATAATAATCTGAAATCTTCTATTTAAAGCCTTATCCTTTTCTATAAAGTTATGATATTCATAAGTAGTAGTCGCTCCTATTAACTGTATTTTTCCTCTTGCTAAAGCAGGTTTAATAATGTTAGATGCATCAATCGCTCCTTCCGCACCACCTGCCCCTACTATTGTATGCACTTCATCTATAAAGACTATAATATCATCATTTTCTTCAAGTTCTTTTAATATTTTAGATACCCTTTCTTCAAACTCTCCTCTATATTTAGTCCCTGCTACTAAATTAGCCATCGGAAGTGATAAAATAGTTTTCCCTTTAAGAGGTTTAGGAACATTACCATCTACTATTCTTCTAGCAAGTTCTTCAACAATAGCAGTCTTCCCAACTCCGGCTTCTCCAATTAATAAAGGATTATTTTTACCTCTTCTACATAGTATCTCTATTAAACTTTTAATCTCATCATCTCTTCCTATAACCGGATCAACTTCATTACTAATTACTTTTTTATTAAGATTAACAGCAAAGTCTTCTACAAGTAACTTCTTATGTAATGCTTTATTACTAACTTTAGAATCTTTGGATATAGAATTATATATCTCATCTACATCAATATTAAGACCGATTAAAAGTCTAATAGCAACTCCTTCTCCTTCTTCTAGTATTGCAAGTAATAACTCATTAACACTTACTTCTACCTCGCCTTTTTCTTTGCTATTTAATATAGCCGTCTCTATAACTCTTTTTAACAAAGGTGTATACAAAAACCATTCGTTAGATTCTTTCCCTACTCCTACTATTCTTATAAGCTCTTTTTTAAATATTTCATAAGTTATGTTGTAGGATGCTAATACTTTAGTTATCTCTAAATCCTTCATTGAAAGTATAGAAAGAAATAAATGTTCACTTCCAACATAAGGATGTCTTAAATTATTCATTTCTCTTTTTGCATTTATCAAAGCTTTCTGTGCTTCTTCACTAAATCTTGAAAACATAAAATTCCTCCAATCAATATTATTGTAAAGATTTTTACTTACTATAATCAAGAAATAGAAGCCCCAAAAAAATGACAAAAAAAAGGCCCCTAAGGGCCAATAATTACTAAATTATTAGTAATAACACTGTAAATACAATAAATGCTAACACTATTAATGCAACTAATAATTTCCAAATATACTTAAGCCAATCTTTAAATGAAGTATTAGTATAAGCAAGTGTTACCATAAGTGGAATACTAGTAGGTGCTACTAAAGTAACAATACCATACATAGTCTGGAATATTACAGCAATAAGTTGATAATTACTAGTATCAGTAACCACACTTACAAAGTATGGTAATACACTATAAAATGCATAAAGTGAATCACCATTAAAGATACTAGAAATAACTACAACTAAACCAGTAGTAAAGATATTAAATCCTTTAGTTAATCCTAAAATAAAGTTATAAATAACTAATTGATAAGGATTATAAGTAGTAAGTACTAAGCAAGTATAAATTAATAATGCAACTAAAGCAGGTACTAATGCTTTTTTAACACCTTTACCAAATCCATCAAATACATCATCCCATTTAATTTTATAAACAAATTTAAGGATAATGATAGCAAGGAGCATTAGAGTTACTAATTCTACTAAAGTCCAGTATCCAAAAGCACCAATTGTTCCTAAAATCTTACCAAAGATAGGAAAGCCAAATAATTCAAATTCTGTAACAGCAGTAGTTACATCATCGAATAAAGTAATACCAAAAGCACCACTCCAAGGAATAAATCCTAATATAGTAACTATTAATATTAAATCTAATATTAATACTAATGGCCATACTCTTAATTTCTTCTCTTTTCCTTTAGATTTAACTTCTTCTGGAATAAACTCTTCTTTATCATCAGTTTTTTTAGTACTTTCTTTCTTACCAAATTTTAAAACAAATAAGGCTAGCAATACTACTCCTAAAACTAATAAAACAATTTTGGCCCAGATTAAATCTGTAAGTTCTACTGATAAGTATTGTTGTAAAATTTGTGTTGTATTATAAGAAAATGTAGTTCCCATTAAACCAATAGCAACACTACCAGCAGTAACAGCAACAGCTGTGCTTTTATTATAGCCCATCATAAGAACTAAAGAAATAACAAATGGGAATAACATTATTAATGCTAGTTGTAATCCTGCAAATGAAGTTAAAATTGCAAATAAAGCCATAATTATAATTAAACATATCGCTTCTTTACCTTTAAACTTCTTAACAAGGCTATCTAGCATTCTTCTATAAGCCCCAGTTTTATATAAAACTCCATAGAATCCACCAACAACTAAAATAAACAAAGCAACATAGCCAAAGTAACCAAATACTGTTGATTGATATGATAAAATATCAAATAATCCAACTTGATATCTACCAATATCTTGATACTCAGTTTGATAAGTTGCACAAGGTAAAATCCATGTTAATAAAGCAAATAAAAGTAATGTTATAATAACAACTTTAAGCGTATTATGCTTTTTCATATCTTTCTCTCCTTCCAACTATAATTATACGAAGAATTCCCTTAGTTTACAAGCTTTTACAAAACTTTTTAATGAAATTTTTGTGAATTTTAAAATTTACTAAAAAAGGCTTTAAATAATCTATTAGAGTATTCATCTTCTAAACAAGATTCTGGATGCCACTGTACTCCAATAATAAATTTCTTATCTTTAAGTTCCACCCCTTCTATTAGACCATCACTACTTCTAGCACAAATTAAAGTATTATCTAGTTCTTTTACATGATAACTATGCCTAGAATTAACAAATATCTTTTCCTCACCTATAATAGAGTAAAGTTTACTATTCTTATCAATTATAACAGAATGAACATAATCCTTATTAGATTCTAAATGATTAATAGAAGTATTATTTTTAATAGTATTATCATACCCAATTTTCTCATCACCACTTAATACTTTACTTAAAGCTTGCATACCTAAACATATAGCAAATAAAGGTTTATCCCACTTAATAGCATAATCAACTACTATTTCATCAAGCATGTACCAAGTATCCCCTCCAGGTAAAATAAAGCCATTACACAAACTAAGAACCCTCTTTAAATCTTTAAGTTCTTCATCACTATAAAGTTTTTTACAAGACAAGTAATCTTTATCAACAGGTAATATTAATAAAGGAATACCTCCAAATTTTGTAACAGCAAGTCTAACTTCCTCTACACAAATAATATTAGTTTCTCCACTATATAATCTTCCTACTATTCCAATAATAGGTTTAATATTAATCACCTCAAAATAAGATATGAAAAAAGATAAGAATATTTAACTCTTATCTTAACCTTTCGCTTTCTTTATAATTTTTTCCGAATCATAATTAAATCTTTCTTCATCTAGTAGAAATGGCAGAAACACTTTCATATTAGGTAACAATTCTTTATTATTACTAAATATATCTATAGTAATATCATTAACAAGCTCTGCAATAGAAGTATTTTCAAAAAAATCAGAAACCACTGAAACACTTAAAAAACCATTATATTTAAGTGTTTTTTCTAAATCTATATTATAGAAAATACTAAGATAGCAAATTAGAGCTTTATATAAGTCACCATTAACACTACTTAAAACATCATTACCATAAGTATCTATTAATCTATATCTACAACTATATTCAGTACTCCCAACAAAAGTTGAACTATCAAAATCAATTAAGTGCCCACCATCTTTATCAATTAATAAATTATCACATTGAATATCATTAAAACACATGCCATAATCATGAAGCTCATTTAACTGTCTAGAAATATCATTACATGCTTTAATTTTTTCTTCTATAGAAAAATTATTAACTTTCGAAAAAGAAACAGCATCTTTAAAATAATTAATAACAACACCTTTAAAACTATCATTTATAAAAAACTCATCAATAGGAATACCACTACCCAAAATATAAGGTTTATTAATTAAATATTCAAGATTATCTTTAATTTCCTTTGTTAAAAAATAATAATTTTTAAATAGTAAATTACCTTTTCTTCTAAACTCTGCTGTTCGACTATCAAAAAGTTTTTCTAAACTAGAATACTTTTCTTCACTTATATTCATAACCAAATCCCCCAACATTAATTACTACTTATCTATAGGTTTCATTGTAGGAAACAATATAACATCACGAATACTTTCTTGTTCTGTAAATAACATAACAAGCCTATCTATTCCATAACCAATACCACCAGCAGGAGGCATACCATATTCTAAGGCTTCAATAAAATCCATATCTATATCATTCGCTTCAGCATTTCCTAAGTCTTTCTCTTTTAATTGTTCCATAAATCTATCTAACTGATCATCTGGATCATTTAACTCAGTATAAGCATTAGCCATTTCTCTACCTGCAATAAATAATTCAAATCTATCTACAAATCTAGGATCATCTTTATTTTTCTTAGTAAGTGGAGAAATCTCTACTGGATGTCCATATAAGAAAGTTGGTTGGATTAATGTTTCTTCTACATACTTTTCAAAGAATAGATTAATGATATGACCTACTGATTTTTCATGTTCTTGAACTTCAATATTATGTTCTTTGGCAAGTTCTAAAGCCTCTTCTACACTCATTTCTTTCTTAAAATCAATACCAGTTACTTCTTTAATAGCATCAACCATACTAATTCTCTTCCATGGCCCTTTTAAACTAATATCTTGGTTATTCCAATGATAATTCATCTTACCAATAACATTTTCTGCAATATTAACAAACATCTTTTCAGTTAAATCCATCATACCCTCTAAATCAGAATATGCTTCATATACTTCCATCATCGTAAACTCAGGATTATGTCTAGTATCCATTCCTTCATTTCTAAAGACACGTCCTATTTCATAAACTCTTTCCATACCACCAACTAAAAGTCTCTTTAAAGGTAATTCTAAAGCTATTCTAAGGTACATATCAAGGTCTTGACTATTATGATGTGTAACAAAAGGACGAGCAGAAGCTCCTGTTAATAATGTTGATAAAACAGGTGTTTCTACTTCAACAAAATCCCTATTATCTAAAAAGTTTTGAATAGAACGAATAATCTTAGGTCTTAAGAAAGCAACACGTCTAGACTCATCATTCATTATTAAATCAACGTAACGTCTTCTATATCTTTCTTCAACATCAGTAAGTCCATGAAACTTCTCAGGAAGTGGTCTTAAAGCCTTAACTAAAGGAGTATACTCTAAACATTTAATAGTAACTTCTCCAGTTCTAGTTTTCATAACCTTACCATAAACACCAACTATATCTCCAATATCAGCACTCTTAAATAAGTTATAAATATCTTCTCCTACATCATTAATTGATATATATACTTGAATAGAACCACTCTTATCTTTAATAGAGAAAAATGAAGCTTTACCCATCTTTCTAATAAACATAATTCTACCAGCTACTCTAACTGTATCAGTCATAGACTCAAAAGCATCATGGTCTACACTTTCATACTTCTCTTTAACATCAATAGCATAATCACTTCTATCATAACGACTACCAAATGGATCATATCCTAACTCCCTTAATTTAAGAGCCTTATCTCTTCTAACTAATTCCTGTTCTGTTAATTTCCGCTCGTACATAAAACATCCTCCTTCACTGTATCTGCAACTACAACTTCAGTCTTACAGACTTTATCGTGTAATCCTTGAGCATTCTTAGTAAATGCTATCATTATTAAACTAATAATAAGTACTAAATATTGTATAATATTGAGCAAACTGCTAGTACTTAAATACAAATCTTTACTTAAGAAAAGAACTAAAATAATACTAATAATATTAACTAAAATACTATTATTAATCATACCTCTAATAAGCAAATCATTCATAGAAAGATCTGTATCATCAGTCTTCTTAATCTTAATTTTCATTAACTTCTTCCCTAAAGTTTGTCCATTATTATAACATGGATAAACGACATAGTAAAGTATACTTATAACAATGGTAACTATAGAAACAATAACTGTTTGTTTAGCAATATCATATTCCAAATCTATTAATTGATTAACATATTCTTCCATAGAAACAGTACCTTCTGAATAACTCATTAAAATTTTATTTTGTTCTTCATAAAGTTTAGAAGCTGTTTCACTAACTGGAACAAACATAATTATAAGTGAAGATATAAGACCAAGAATAAAAAAATCTATTATAAAAGCAAGTACTCTTTGACTAAACATTGCTTTAATATCAGGACTCTTCTTAACCTTATTTTCTTCTTTTAGTTTCTCTTCCTCATCTTTTATTTTATCATAAACACTTTTCTTCTTCATAAAGTTCCTCCTTAAACTCTTCTAATACTTGTAGTATATCACATATTTTAGTCATTTTATAAATTTTATTTTTAATATCATTACTTCCTTTAACACCTTTTAAGTACCATCCAATATGACTTCTTATTTCAAGTACTGCCTGCTTCTCACTTTTTAAGTCACTTAACATCTTTAAATGTTTAATACACATATCTATTTTATCAATAGTTGTAGGTAGTATATAAGGTTTCCCTTCTAAATATAAAACAGTATTTCTAATAAGCCAAGGATTACCTAAAGCAGCTCTTCCTATCATAACTGCATCACATCCTGTAAAATCCAGCATCTCCTTAGCTTTCTCCGGACTAGTAACATCACCATTACCAATTACTGGAATTTTAACACTATTTTTGACATCACGAATTATATTCCAATCAGCTTTACCAGAATAACCTTGACTTCTAGTTCTCCCATGTATACAGATAGCACTAGCACCTGCTTCTTCACAGATTTTAGCAATTTCCACTGCATTTATATTATTAGCATCCCATCCACTACGTATTTTAACAGTAACAGGACATTTAACAGCTTTTACCACAGCACTAACTATTTCTTTTACTTTATTAGGATTTTTAAGTAAAGCACTACCTGCCTGAGCCCTTAAAGCAACTTTAGGAACAGGACACCCCATATTAATATCAATAATATCAGGATTCATATTTTTCTCTATATATTTAGCCGCCTCTACAAAACTTTTCTCATCACTACCAAATATTTGTTGAGCAATAGGACGTTCAACATCTTCCATATAAAGCATATCAATAGTCTTTTTATTATCATAACATATTGCCTTATCACTAACCATTTCTGCATAAATAAGACCACAGCCCATTTCTTTAACTATTTTACGATATGCACTATTACAAATACCTGCCATAGGAGCAAGTACAACTCTATTATCTATTTCAACATTACCTATTTTCCACATAAAATCACCCAACACTTGCAAAATATAAACTTTTATGTTACTATGAATATGTAAAAGAAATTTACATAAACTATTAAGGGAACGTTCAACTCTGCATTGTTGAATGCCTACCCCAAAATATTATTGTAGGAAGACATTTAATTCATTAGATGAATTAAGTGTCATTTTTTTATTACTATTATCAATATGATAACTAGAGATAAAATGATAGAGATACGCTTAAGTACTTTTAATACAAAGATACGTTTATTCATATCTATCAAACCTCCTTTCAAGGAGGTAGACACTCAACTGTTGAAGTTCCCTTAAGCATATTATATACTAAAGACAATCTTGATACAAGTATTTTTTTCACAAACATTAAATAAAATTCAAAGTTCCCGTTTTAATTAAGATGGGAAATTAGTCTTGTAATCAATGATATTTTATAGAATGATAAAGTAATTACAATCACTTAAAGATTTACATTTATCAGGATAAGTAGTATA
>DVKQ01000036.1 GCA_018715925.1 Candidatus Onthousia faecipullorum | reverse complement strand
TATTGATAAAATTAATAGAAAATTTGATTTAGTAGTTAGTTCATTAGCAATTCATTATATCGAAGATTATGATAATTTATGTAAAAAAATATATAATTTATTGAATGATGGTGGCGAGTTTATCTTTTCTTGTGGTCATCCAATGGATTCTGCACCAATACTTAATGATTATTCTGATAATTTTGTTATTATAAATGATAAGAAATACTTTTTATTAAGTGATTATAACAATGAAGGAAAAAGAATATCACATTGGTTTGTAGATGGAGTTGAGACATATCATAGAAATATGAGTCATTTAGTTAATGGCTTAATTAATGCAGGTTTTAAATTAGAAAAAATGGTAGAGTCTTATGCAACTGATGAAATAATAAAGATAAAACCTAAGTATAAAGAACAAAGAGATCATTCATATTATGTTTATTTTAAAGCAAAGAAGTAAAGGAAGTGTTATATATGCCCGAAAAACCAGAAGTAATTACAGTAAGTAAGACATTAGAAAAGATTATTATAGGTAAAACTATTAAGAAAGTAGATGTATACTGGGATAATATAATTATAGGTAATATAGATGAGTTTAAAAAGGATTTAGTTGGTGAGAGGATAGAATCTATTACTACAAGAGGTAAATGGATAGTTATCTTTCTTACTACTAAAGCCTTAATATGTCATTTAAGGATGGAAGGAAAGTTCTTCTTTAGAAAGCCTAGTGTTCCTAAAGAAAAGCATGAACATGTTATTATTACCTTTACTGATGATACTGATATGAGATTTAACGATGTTAGAAAGTTTGGTAAAATGTCATGTTTACCTAAAGATGAAGTTTATAATTTAAAACCACTTTCTCTTTTAGGATTAGAGTATTATGATAAGAGTCTAACTCCTAACTATTTATTAGAAGCTTTAAGAAAAAAGAAAGTACCTATTAAAACTGCTTTACTTGATCAATCTATAATTACAGGTATTGGTAATATTTATGATGATGAGATTTTATTTGCATCTCATATAAATCCTTTAAGGAAAGCAGATAGTATTAGTTTAGAAGAAGCAGATTCTATTATAAAAAATACTAAAGTTATATTAGATAAAGCAGTTACTATGGGAGGTACTACAATCAAGAGTTTTACATCAGCAGAAGGAGTACACGGCTTATTTCAAAATGAACTTGCTGTTCATGGTAAAAAAGATGGAGTTTGTCTAAACTGTGGAGAAAATCTTACTGTTACTAAAGTAGGAGGTAGAGGAACTTATTATTGTCCTAAGTGCCAAAAATAATTTTTGACAAAAATATATATTTATGATACTATGAATATGTAAAAGGAATTTACATACAATAAAAAAGGAACACTTAATATCGTCATGTTGAGTGGACCTACCAAATTATATTTTATTGATTAGCCCCTAATTCAACAGATGTGAGTTAGGTGGCTTTTATTTATATTGCTAGAAATAATAACTTTATAAGTAAAAGGATAATTATGATTAAAGAGACTATTAATAAATCTTTTCTACTCATAATATCAATCTCCTTTCTAGGAGATCCACCCAACTATTAAATGTTCCTACAAATATAGTATCATATTAATTTCTCTATGACAAGATAAAAATGTAATAAATTAGGTACGAAATTTCGTAATTCAGATTAAAATACTCTTTTAATTTTAATAAAACTATGCTATAATTATATAGCTTAATTAGAAGGAGTGAAGTAAATAATGAAAAAGACAAAGATTGTTTGTAGTATAGGTCCTGCTAGTAATGAACCAGATGTAATGGAAAAAATGGTTAGAGCAGGAATGAACGTAGCAAGAATTAACTTTTCTCATGCTACTATAGAAGAAAGAGAGAAAGCATGTGCATCAGTTCGTGAAGTTAGAAAAAGAACTGGTATGAATGTTGCTATTCTTTGGGATACTAAAGGTCCAGAGTTTAGATGTGGAATTATGGAAAATGATGCTATTGAACTTGTTCCAGGTGAAACTATTGATATAGTTAAAGAAACTGTTACTGGTACTAAAGAGAGATTTTCTGTTAATCATCCTAGTGCTATTGACTCTCTTAATGTTGGTGATATTATCTTACTAGAGAATGCTAAGATGAAACTTGAAGTTATAGCTAAATATGAAGATAGAGTTACTTGTAAGATTATCGATGGTGGTGTATTAGGAAATCGTAAGAGTATGAGTGTTCCTGGTATTAAACTAGATATTCCTTATGTTAGTGATGTAGATCGCGAAGATATCATCTATGCATGTGAACATGGTGGAGAATTTCTTGCTATTTCCTTTGTATCTACTAAAGAAGATGTATTAGAAGTTAAAGAAATCTTAAAAGAACATGGTAGAGAAGACTTACAAATTATTTGTAAGATTGAAAGTGCTTTAGGAATTGAAAACTTAGAAGATATCTTAAGTGTTAGTGATGGTGTTATGGTAGCTCGTGGTGACCTTGGTACTGAAGTACCTAGTGAAATGGTTCCAATCTATCAAAAACAAATGATTAATACTTGTAGAAGACTTGGAAAAATATCTATTGTTGCTACTGAAATGCTTGAGACAATGATGTCTAGTGATAATATTCGTCCAAAAAGAGCAGAAACTAGTGATATTGCAAATGCTGTATTAGATGGAACTGATGCTGTTATGTTAAGCGGTGAAACTACTATAGGAAAGCATCCAGTTGAAACAGTAGCTGCTATGGCTAGTATTTGTGAGACTACTGAAAAATATGCAAGTTTTGATTATGCTTTTGATATTGAAAGCTTAGATAATATTACTAAGTCTATTGCATCTAATGTTGTACTTAGTACAGATGCACTTGGTGCTAAATTAATCTGTGCTGCTACAATCAGTGGTAGAACTGCAAGAGTAATTAGTAACTTAAAACCAGATGCTCCAATACTTGCATTATGTACAGATGAGAAAACTGGTAGACGTTTAGCTTTAAACTGGGGTGTTTATTCTAGTACATTACCTTTCTTAGATACAACTGACGAAGTATTAATTCAAAGTGTAGAGAAAGCTAAAGAGTTTATGGAACTTAATAAAGGAGATTTAATTGTTATTACTGGGGGATTCCCTAATACTGATACTAAGAGAATTACTAATTTGATGAAAATTGAAGAGATATAAGATTAATTGTAAGCAAGGATTAATTCCTTGCTTTTACATTTAGATAATTATATAATTATAATAGGTGACGTGTGGCAAGTTCTATC
>DVKQ01000035.1 GCA_018715925.1 Candidatus Onthousia faecipullorum | reverse complement strand
ATTTTCATAATTTATTTAAACAAACTTTTCCCACTTTCATTGAAACATTGTTTCAACAAAACGTGTTCGTTTGTTATTACTTTTTTAGAAAAAGTAAACAAAAACTTTCTATTACTTATTCATTATCTTTTCTCTAAATTCTTTTATCTCTTTTTCAATTTTTAATTTTCTTTTTTTAATATCTTCATCTAATTCATAAGTAATACAATTTGTTCTTTCTGGAATAGTATTAAATAAATCTTCTTTATTATCTATTAGACATTTTTCATTATTACCAATATAAATAACTCCTAATTGTAGTTTATCTATTTTATCCATCTTCTTATAATCTTCAATAGGAAATATTCTTACAATGTTTCTATTTTGATAATCATTAAAGAACATTACTTTATTATCATAGTAGTAAGTTGCTTCAAAATAACCAACATTATAATATTGTCTTAAAGTAAATACTATTTCAGAAACTTTTTCTATTGGCAGGTATTCACTAAATCTTAATTTCATACCAATATTACCAAGTATTGCATAATCTTTTTTAGCAAGGAATCCAGCATCATATAAATCATTACATGGTTTACACATACTTTCTCTAAAGAATACTTCACCAATTTTAACTTTATTTTTACCACATAGAGTAAGTTCAACATTATCAACATATCTCATAATTAGATCTGCTTTTTCTTCTCTTGTATAATCTTTCCACATATAAGTATGTTCTTCATATTCTTCAGGATAAACTATTTGATTTATGTAATCTAAATCTCTTTTAATCAATATATCTTCTGGAGTAAATCTTAATTCATTACATATATCACAATCTCTGATTTTATATTCTAAATCTTTAATAGTTTTATCTACAATTTCTTTTTCTATATCATATTCATCAATAGTAAATGATCCATTTATATATGCCTTTCTAATTCTTTCAGCTTTTTGATTTTGTTCTTTTAATTCTTTAATTAGTTTATCTTTAGGATTATTTAATTTAGTTTTGATCATAGGAAGTAGTGTTTGATTAACTACTGAATCATATTCTTGTATATCTTCAATGAAATTATCAAATTTTTTTTCAATGTCAGTCTCTTTAATATTGATTTTACAATCATGACAATAGTAGTAATAATAAATACTACCATTTTTCTTTCTTGTTGCTTTACCTGCGAGTATTCTATTACAATGAGGACATTTTAATTTTTGTAAGAATAAGTAATCTTCATTTCTTTTATAATTACGAGAGTTCTTTTTCTTTTGAACTTGGCATTCTTCCCATAATTCTTTACTAACTATTGGCTCAACAACATCTTCATAGTAAGTAGGATTTTTAGTTCTTTTACCATGAATAAAGTCTCCTTTATAAATAGGATTTTCTATTATCTTTAAAATAGTAGAGTCTTTCCAATTAGTTTTACCAAATACTTTTTCTTTATTATATAAATTACTTATTGTTTGATAAGAATTACCTTGATAGTATAAATTAAATATTCTAATAACTTGATCCTTAGTTACTTCATCTGGAATTAGTTTTTTATTTTCATGTTTATAACCAAAAGGGGCTTTATGAGGAATATGTCCTTCTTTAATTGCTCCTACCATTCCGAATTTAGTTCTTTCACTTGTTCTTTCAATTTCATTTTGAGAAACTGATGTAAGTATTCTAGAAATCATTTTTCCATTTGCATTAGTAGTATTTATATCATCATTAGCACAATCTAAATATGCATCGTTTTCTTCTAGGAATCTTATAATCTTTTCCCAATCAAATACACTTCTTGTAAGTCTATCTAATTTTAATACAACAATAGTATTACATTTTTTATCTCTTATGTCTTGTAATAGTTCTTCAAATCCAGGTCTAGAATTACCAGTTTTAGCCGATATACCAGCATCTTTATATACTTTATATATTTCATACCCTTTATACTCACACATTGCTCTAAGGCGTTTTTCTTGCTCTGGTAAACTAAATCCCTCACGAGCTTGATCTTCAGTAGATACTCTTATATAAAGACCTGCAACTTTCTTTTCATTATTCATTAATCAATCACTCCTTTTTACTAAAAAAGAGGAGACAATAGTATTTAATAAAGTCTAAATACTACTGACTCCTCAATAAATTCAATATTATAAATTTTGGGTAAATTGTGTTTATATTTCATAGATGTACCTCTCTTTCTAGAAAGTACCTCTTTCATTGGTTATTTATAATATCACTTTTTAAAGATTTGTCAATTCCCTGATTATGGAATAGTAGTATTGATGAAGTTGATATTTAAATAACTATTTAATCTTTTTTATATAATCTTCTAAATCTTTTATTTCAATAGAGTTTGATAGATTACTTATATATAATATTTTAGAATAATTAAATACTAGAAAGGTTATTCCTTTAATAATAACTCTATGTGGTTCAATGTAAGATAGGTTAGTATGTTCTATATTTCTAATATTTCCATTAATAATTTTAGGTTTAGTATTACAAAAATCACATATAAACTCAATTTTCTTTTTTAATTCATCATCAAACTCTAATGGTTTACTAATAATATTAATCATAAAATCTGTCCTTTCTTAACACAAAAAAATATCAACTTCATTTAGAAATTGATACTTTTCTATATTAAGTTCAAACTATAAAAGTTCGAACAGATTTCCCAATGGAGCGGATGAGGAGAATCGAACTCCCGTAGTCAGCTTGGAAGGCTGAGGTTCTACCATTAAACTACATCCGCATAAGTAAATATCAATTTGTATTGACATTTACAATTATATGAAAAGAAAAGGCTCTTGTCAACACTTTTTTAAAATTTTATAAGGTGACACTGATATTTTCTTTTCTTTTGCCGCCACAAATATAATTTATAGGAATGTGATATGTCATCGCTAGTATAACTAGTTTATTAGTTGGAATCCTAGTTTTACCATCTCCCGAGTTTTGCAGTTGTCTCTATTATCAATACGCATTAAAGCCTTTTAGTATAAGGCCTTTTTTATGTCAACTTTTTTACATTTTTATATTGTGTAATTTAATGTAATATGATATTATTGTTATAGAAAGGTAGTGATTATATGTCTTTATTTCTTAAAGCTGCAAAATATAAAAATGGTAAAACATATCTTTCTATAGTTGATGGTTATAGAGTTAATG
>DVKQ01000034.1 GCA_018715925.1 Candidatus Onthousia faecipullorum | reverse complement strand
TTTTAATATTACTTCCCCAATATCGTGATATTAAATATTGCATTCTGCATGTTTGACTACATCTGCACTCTAGTTTGACATATTTCGTGGCTCAATACTAACCCTAGTACCTAACTATCTACGCTTAAACTGACTGTTACCAGCTTCGTTCCAAGACTCGTTACTAGTGGTGTGGGTTCACCTTTCTAGACAGGATTTCCACCTGCTAAATTATACGACCTACCCAGTCGCACCAAACAATATATTTAAACTAGCATTTATATCTCTATCATTATGTGATCCACATTTAGGGCAATCATACTCTCTAATACTTAAATCTTTTAACTTACTATTTTTATATCCACAATGACTACATATTTGACTACTTGGATAATAGGTATTTATTTTATAATAAATTTTACCTTTTATCTTACATTTCCACTCTATTAAAGAACGTAGTGTACTAACACATGCATCTGATAGACTTTTATTAAATGCTTTTTTCTTATCTTTAAACATATCTTTTACTTTCAAATCTTCTGTTACTATAATATCATATTCATTAACTATTTCATTTGCAATCTCGTTTAAATAATGTTTTCTATAATTCTTTATCTTAGCATGTAATCTTGCTATCTTCTCCTTTGTCTTTAAATAGTTTTTACTTTCCTTTTCTTGTCTTGATAACTTTCTTTGTAATCTTTTTAATCCCTTTTCATACTTCATTAATACTTTCAGATTACCATATTTAATACCATCACTTGTTACCACTAAATCTTTTATACCTAAGTCTATTCCTACTATACTTGCAGGTGTTACTTTCTCTACTAATAATTCTTCTTCTACTAGTACACTAACATAATACTTATTAGTTGCATCTTTTGAAATAGTAGCATTTAATATCTTTCCTTCTATTCTATCTTTATCTCTAAATCCTCTTATTTTTACATTACCTAGTTTAGGTAACTTTATATTTCTAATTAGTAGATTTACTTCTATATTACTATACTCTTTTCCTTTATAAGTACTTCTTACACAACTAGTTCTATAAGACTGTCTTGAAAACTTACTTTTAAAATTTGGATATCCGCTTCTTTTCTCAAAGAAGTTATTAAAACCATCTTCTAAATCAAATATAGAGCATCTTAAGGCACTGCTTTCTACTTCTTTAAGGTATTCGTAATTCTTTTCCAATTCTTTTAAATCTTTACATAAATTAAATGATTTCTGCACTCCTTTTTCTTTTTGATAATTTAAATAATAATTATAAACAAAACGACTACATCCAAAAGTCTTGTGTATTAATATTCTTTGTTCTTCTGTTGGATATAATCTAAATTTAAATGCTCTATATATTTTCATAACGCGAACCTCCTTTAGTAACTTAAGTGTACTATCTAGAAGGTATGTTTGGCTATACATTTTTTCGATTTTTTTTCATTAAAAAACGTACTTTCCTTATAGACAAAAAAAATAAAGAGATATGTTCTCTTTACTTTCTTAAACCTAATTTCTTAACTACTTCACGATATTTTGCAACATCTTTCTTAGCTAAGTAATTAAGCATATTTCTTCTTTGTCCAACTTTCATTAAAAGACCACGGCGTGAATGATGATCATGAATATGAGTCTTTAAATGTTCTGTTAAATTATCTATTTCTTTAGTTAAAATAGCGATTTGAACAGGAGCTGATCCAGTATCATGTTCATTAACACCAAAATCTTTAATTATTTGTTGCTTTTCTTCTTTTGTTAAAGCCATATTTACCTTCCTTTCTTAATATATTAGCCATATTCTTGGTAATTGGTGTAAGGAAGAACTCCAACTACTAGGAATAGGTATAATAGGATATTTCTCCTATGCCTATATATTTTAACATACTATTTTCTAGTTGTATAGTATTATTTTAACATTTTATAACACTTTAATTTATTATTAATGTTCTGATAAATAGCAATACATTTATTTTCTTTCATAAATAATACTTTATCTGTAATATTATAACTATTATCAACTAAAGCTCCATTAAGTACTTTTTTATAGTCTTTATCACTTATTTCTTGTGTCTTTATATCTAAAGCATTACTTATACTTATTAGATTACTATTTATATTTATATCATCTAATTCTATAGCATTACTTAACATAAACTTTCCTTGTCTTGTTCTTATTAGACTACTCATAGTAAATAATCTATCTAAAAACTTACCCATATCTCTTATTAGACTTCTAATATATGTTCCTTTAGAGACAACACATCTAAACTTAAAAGAGTCTTCTTTATAGTCTAATAGCTCTAATTCTTTAATAATAACTTCTCTTTTAGGTAAAGATACTTCTTTATTACTTCTAGCATATTCATATAACTTTTTACCATCTACTTTTATAGCAGAATATATTGGTACTTCTTGATTATATTTTCCTTTAAACTCATTAAATAGTGAATCTAACATGTTTTTAGATATCTTTCTATCGTCTTCTTTAATTACTTTACCTTCTAAATCTAAAGTATCAGTTTCTATTCCTACTTTAACACTAGCGATATACTCTTTATCATTACTAGTTAATAATTCATTTATCTTAGTTCCTTTATTAATAGTAATTACAAGTAAGCCTTCTGCTATTGGATCAAGAGTACCATTATGTCCTACTTTCTTAGTATCAAAGACTTTCTCCACTCTATTAACAACATCTCTTGATGTTATGTCTTTAGGTTTATTTACTAGTAAAACTCCACTTTTATTATAAAGTTTATCATATTCTTCTAAAGATAAATTATTATCCATAATGATATTAGCAGTTGTTTTACCTACATATCTATAATGCCATGGCTCATAATTATAACCAGTAATTTTTTCTTTGCCTTTAGGATATCTTAATATAAAACCATATTCTTTTAATTTAGGAATTATTTTTTCAAAAATAGGAAGATATTCTTCTAATTTATTTAATTCCCCTACTTTCTCATTATTTACTATTAAAACAATATCAATGGCTAGAGCTGAATGATGTTCAGAATACCCTTTTTCTGCTACATAATTTTTAGTATACTCTTCACCATAACTCTTTAAATAATTATTAATTAATTCTTCCTGCTCTTCTAAAGACCGATAACAACTATCTACTGTAATATTAATATTATTTAAAGCTAAAGATTCTTTTAATTTTAAATAAGCTTGTAAACACTTTCTTTCAATTAAAAACTCTTCATTAAATTCATTTTTATACTTAACTAAACAACAATTAGAAAAATCTTCTTTATTATAAGGATTTTCTTTATTAATTAATATTTTATAATTCATTATTTTCCCTCATTTAATTTATCTATTATTTTATCTATATGCTCTCCATAGACAATTGATTCATCATAAATAAATTTAAGTTCAGGGATATGTCTTATTTCTATTCTTTTTGCAAGTTCTCCTCTAATAAAACTACTAGCATTATTTAAAGCTTTTAAAGTCTCCTCCTGTTTTTCTTTATCTAGTACTGTTACATATATTTTTGCATAACTAAGATCACCTGCTGTATCACAGTCTGTTATAGTTACAAACTTAATATCCTCATCTTTTATTTCTAACATTAATATTTTACTTACTTCTTCCATAATCATATGATTAATTCTTTCTATTTTAATACTTGCCATAAAGCACCTCCTGTTTAATTTGTATTTAAATTATAGCACATTTTTCTTTATTTCTGAATATTTTTACGTTATAATATTAAGTCGACGAGGGATTATATATGGAAATAGATTTAAAAATCGTTGATGCAATTAAAAATAATGATTTAAACAGAATTAATTTCTTTAAACAAGAAATAGCAAAGGAATTAAGAAATAAAGGTATCGATATAGAAAAAATAGATAGTTTATGTGAAGAGATATTAATGGAAGCGGTTAATGGTTATACTAAAGAAACTCCTATTAGGTTTTTATTTTATATAAAGAAAATTATAAATTCAAAAGTTTCTACTTTAAAAAATGACTTTTTAAAAGAAAAAGAAATAGATATTTTAAAGTTTTATTTAACTAAGCATAATGGTTATTATTTAAATACTTACTATATTGCCAAAAAATTAAAGTTAAGTGAAGAATTTATCTATAATACTGTTAATAAAGCTATTAAAAATAAAGAAGAAACTAAAAAATATTTACCTAACTTTGAAAATGATTTAAAACAAAGAAGAGATTTTTTTGAATATAATAATGATTCCTTAACAAATGCCAAGATTAAACTTATTTTGTATTATACAGGAAAAATAGATAATAAGTGTTATACTGTTGAAGAATTAAAAGATATTTATAACTGGCCACTTGAAATAATGAAAAAACGTTTAAGAAAAAGTTTTGCGGTATTAAAAAGAGATAATAACTTAGATAAATTATTAGAAAAAGAACCTAGTCTTAAAGATATTATTTATGATAAAGCGAAAGAAATAGGAATTGACTTAATTATGAATAATCATGCTAATAAAGAAAAGATTAGTACTTTAGGTTTAACAGATAAAGAAAGAGATATTTTAATATTACTTGAAAAAAATAAAGATAAGCCTCTAACTAATAAAAAGATGGCTGAGCTTTTAGGATACAATACTACTAAAGCTTACACTTATGCTAAATCTCTTATAAAAGCTAAAGCTAAGGGAAATGAAGAAATAATAAAAGAAGTTAATGAACTACATCCTGATTTTCTAAGAAAAAATTCAATTTTAACTAAAAAAGAAATAAAAATATTAAAACTTTTAGATGAGCATTCTAAAGTTCCTTTATCTAATAAAGAAATGGCTGAACTCTTAGAATATAAAAATAAAGAAACCTATACTGCCGTTAAAACAGCATTATTAAAGAAAATTAGAGAAGATGAAAAAGTTAAAGAAGAAGCACTTAAGATTTGTCCAAATTTATTAAATAAAGAAGTTCTATTAAATTCTAAAGAAATAGAAATCTTAAAGTTATTAAATAAACACAAAAATAAACCATTAACAGATCAAGAAATGGCAAGACTTTTAGAATATAAATATAATTATTCTTATATAACTGCTAAATATCGTCTTTTAAAAAAAATTGAAAAAAATGAAAATGTTAAAGCATTAGCTTTAAAAATTTATCCTGAATTATTTGATAAAGACCAAGTTTTAACAAGTAGGGAAACTATGATGTTAAAAATATTAAAAGAAACAGAAAATAGAATCATAAGTGATGAAGAACTTGCAGAAATGATAGGTTTTAGAAATAAAGATGCTTATAACTATGCTAAAAGAAAACTATATAAAAAAATAGAAGAAAGTGAAAAAATTAAAGAAGAAGCTCTTAAAATTTATCCAGATTTTATTAATTATATGAAATCTTTAACAATTAGAGAAATAGAAATACTAAGTATACTAAAAGAACATCAAGATAATCCTCTTTCTAATGAAGAAATGGCTAAACTTTTAGGATATAAAAACGAAAAAACTTATAATTCTGCTAAGTCTACCCTTAAAAGAAAAATAAAAGACAATGATGAAATAGCAGCTAAGATTAAAGAAATTTATCCTGAGTTCTTAGAGGAAATTGATTTAACTGATAAAGAAAAAAAAGTTTTAAATTTATTAAGTGAACATCAAGATAATCCCCTTTCTAATGAAGAAATGGCTAAACTTTTAGGATATAAAAATATTAATTCATATTTTCGTTTCAAAAAAAATATGTCTAAAAAGCTTAGTGAGAATATAGAATTAAAAGAAAGATTATTAAGTAAATATCCTTTTCTAGAAAGAAAAGTCACTTTAACTAATAACGAAATAACTATATTAAAAGAATATTATCATATAAATAGTGGGCAAACATCTTATAAGAGCACAAATGAAATTGCTAATGATTTAAATTACTCATACCAAACAATTTATTCTTTTAAAGAAAAAGCTCTAAAAAAAATAACTAGTGATACTACGTGTAAAGAACAAATAATAAGAGTATATCCACATTTTGAAGATGATTTAATGATTAAAAATAATTACTCTTCTAAAAATAGTATTAACTTAACAGAAACAGAGTTATCTAATGTTAAGAACTATCAAAATCTAATTAATAAAAAAGATAGTATTAAAAAAGGATTAGAGGCTTTAAATAATTCTATATTTAAAGATTTTATGGAATTTTGTTCTTTAAAAGAACAACTAATATTAGCTTTTAGTTTAGGATTCTTTAATAAACACCCTTTTAATTCTAAAGATGTCGCTGATATTTTTAATATTGATGAAATTAGTGTTATTAATTTAACTCATGAATGTTTAAGTTTTACAAGAAATAGATTAGAACAAAAAGATAAAACAAAAGTAAAAAGCTCTTTCCAATAAGGATGAGCTTTCTTTTTTTATCTTTCTATTTCTATTAGTTCATAGACTTCAATAGTATCATTTTCTTTATAGTCTTGGAAGTTTTCTAAAGTTAAGCCACAATCATGATCTTTAGATATTTCTTTAACCTGATCTTTTTCATGTTGTAAAGATTTTATTGAACCATTATAGATAACGATACCATCTCTTATTAATCTAGCTTTATCATTATTTTTAATAATACCACTTGTTACATGACAACCTGCTATCATACCTACTTTAGAGAATTTAAATAGTTGTCTAACTTCTGCTGTTCCTGTAACTTTCTCTTCATAAATAGGTTCAAGCATTCCTTTCATAGCTTTTTCCATATCTTCTACTACTTTATATATAATATCATAAAATCTTATTTCAATATTCTTTTCTTTAGCATTATCTGTTGTCTTTTTATTTCCTCTTACATTAAAGCCTATTATAATAGCATTAGATGCTTCTGCTAAGACGATATCACTTTCAGTAATACCACCTACTGCTCCTCTAATAATATTTATTCTAACTCCTTCAACATCTATCTTTTCTAAGGATGATTTAACAGCTTCTAGACTTCCATTAGTATCTGCTTTTAAAATTATATTAATCTCTTTTAAACCTTCGTTAATTTGGCTAAATAGGTCGTCTAAACTCATACCAGTTCTATTAGTATCAGCTTCTTTTAATCTTAAAGCTCTATCACTAGCGATTTGTTTAGCTTGTTTTTCAGTTTCAAAAGCCATAAACTTATCTCCTGCACTAGGAACACTAGATAATCCTGTAATTTCTACAGGCATAGATGGAGGTGCTTCTACAATATTTCTTCCTAAATCATCTTTTAGAGTTCGCACCTTTCCAAAAGATGTACCTACAACAATAGGATCTCCTAATCTTAAAGTACCATTTGCTATTAATAAAGTTGCAAGTGCTCCTACATGTTTATCCATTTTACTCTCTAAGACAGCACCAGTTGCATAACGATTAGGATTAGCTTTTAATTCACTCATCTCGGCAATCAATAAAATGTTTTCAAGTAATTCGTCAACACCTTCTCCAGTTTTAGCAGAAATCTTAGTAACAATAGTATCTCCACCCCACTCTTCTGGAGTAAGTCCTGCTTCAACTAAACCAGTCATTACTCTATCTATATTGGCATCAGGTTTATCTATTTTATTGATACAAACAATAATAGGAACATTTGCAGCTTTAGCATGGTCAATTGCTTCCTTAGTCTGAGGCATAACCCCATCATCTGCTGCTACTATAATGATTACAATATCAGTAACACTAGCTCCTCTTGCTCTCATTTCTGTAAAGGCAGCATGTCCTGGAGTATCAATAAAAGTTATTTTCTTACCATTACACTCTACTTGATAAGCACCTATTTCTTGAGTAATACCACCAGCTTCACCACCTGCTACATTACTTTTTCTAATATAGTCAAGCAAAGTTGTCTTACCATGATCAACATGTCCCATAATAGTAACTACTGGAGGACGACTAACTAAGTCTTCTTCTTTTTCTTCTATTTCATAGTTTTCAAAATTAGATATATCTAAAGTCTCTTCTTTTTTTACTATTTTGTTATAATCTATTGAAAGAAGCTCTACTGTATCAAAGTTTAAAGAATTATTAAGACTAGCCATAACTCCAAGTCCCATTAATTTCTTAATGATTTCACTAGGTGCTACATTTAAAGTATTGGCAAGCTCTGTTACAGTCATACCTTCTTTATAAAGAATAGTATTATCATCTAAATCATGTTCATTACTTTGAAGTTTCTCTTTATGTTTATAAATCTTTTTTCTCTCTTGTTTAAAGTTATTATCCCTCTCTTGTTTTTTAGGTTTCTTTACTTTATTAACTTTAACCTCATTTTCATTAGTAAGATTAGATTCGTAAGCAATTTGCTCTGCTTTCTCATCTAAAGAGAAGTCTTTAATCATCTCTTCATCAGGAGTTTCTTCTACATAGTCTTCTTCATCTTGAAAAGAATTATCTAAAAGTATTATCTCATCATCACTAAGGATTCTATTCTTATCAGTTGTATCCATAGCAAGACTTTCCATGTGTTTAATTATATCTTCAACACTTCTATTAATATCTTCTGCATATTCTTTTATAGTCATAAAATCACCTCACTCTAATATTTTTCTTATTTCATCATATACCTCATTACTAATATTACATTCTAATTTTCGCTCTAAGCTTTTTTTCTTAATCGCTTCTTCTAAGACTTTTACATCTCTTTTAATATATGCACCTCTACCGTTCATTTTTCCTGTTATATCAACTTTAACTTCGCCATCTTTATTTTTAACTACTCTAAGTAAATCTCTTTTATCTAATTTTTCTCCTGTAACAACACAAGTTCTAAGAGGAATCTTTCTAGTCTTCATAACTACCTCCTATTCTTCACTTTTTATACTAATACCCATTTCTTTAGCTTGGCTACTTGTCTTAATATCAATTTTATATTTAGTAAGTCTAGTAGCAAGTTTAGCATTAAGACCTTTTTTTCCGATAGCAAGTGAGAAGTTATCACCATCTGCTATTACTAAAGCTTCCCTCTTCTTTGGATCAGTAATTAAGACTGTTACATCTTTAGCAGGACTTAAGGCATTAGCGATAAATACTGCTGGATCACTATCGTATTTAACGATATCTACTTTCTCACCATTAAGTTCTGTAATTATATTGGCAATACGTGCTCCACGCTCTCCAATACATGCTCCAATAGGATCTACTTTAGGATTCTCTGAGTATACTGCTACTTTACTTCTAACTCCTGCTTCTCTTGCTACACTATATAATAGTACTGTTCCATCAACAAGCTCTGGTATTTCGCTTTCAAATAGTCTTTTAACAAAGCCGAAGTGTCTTCTACTAAGTAGTACAAGTAAACTTCTACCATTATTATCTACTTTAGTAACATAGACTTTAATCTGACTACCCATCTTTATCTTTTCACCAGGAATTATATCTTTTTTAGGAAGTATTCCATTAGTACGTCCTAAATCTATAAAGTAGTTATCTGTATCTTCAAGTGATACTGTACCAACAAGTAACTCATCTTGTTTATCACCAAACTCTGAAGTTATACTACTACGTTCTGCTTCTCTTATCTTTTGAATAACTACTTGTTTAGCAGTAGATGCAGCGACACGTCCAAAGTCTTTAGGAGTAACTTCTGTATCAATAGTATCTCCAATTTCAACAGTTTTATCTATTTTTCTAGCATCACTAAGTTTAATTTCTGTACCTGGATTAAAGAAACTAATCTTTTCTTCTTCGCTAATCTCTTTATCTTTAGTCTTTTCTTCTTCTTTAAACTCTTTTTCAGTCATATCTGTATCTAGATCTTCATCTTCTGCATAACGCTCAAATAAAGCATCTTCATACTCTTCTTTAGTCATTTTATCATCTGGTACAACTGTTAAGTATGAAAACACTTTAATATCTCCATTATTTTCATTAATTAAGACTTTAACATTATTATTTTTACTTTTAGCATTTTTCTTATAAGCACTAGTTAAAGCATTTCTCATTGCTTCAAAGATAATTTCTTTATCAATATGTTTTTCTTTAACTACTAAGTCAACGGCTTTAAGAAATTCTTTTCCATTCATTTTAATTATCTCCCTTCTCTTTAGAATGTATATCAAGTACATCTATATCATTACATAAGTTATTATCATCCATAATAGGATTAATAATTTTAGTTGCCTCTGTTATTTTATTAACATCAATTACTTCATCACTATCAAGTTCAATATTTAATGATTTAACCCCTTCTTCGCAAGAATAATAAACACTACTAACAAATAGTCCTAAGTCTTTAATAGAATCATCTACTAAAGCTTTTACTTTCTCTTCCATACATACCTCCTTACATATTAAAGAGTGAAGTTATTTAAACTTCACTCCTTTCTTGATAGTAATTATACTATATAAAAATAATTTTGTCAAAACTCTTATTTAATGTTATTATAATAGAGGTAGGTGATAATAATGAGTAGAAAAAGAATATTAGAGATATGTAAAGGACTACTTACGTTTCTTATATTTTATTTTAGTAGTTATTTACAAATAATACCAATTACTTTATTTAATATTGATATTAATAATTATACTGAAAGTGAACTTGCTTTAGTTAATACCTTTGTAGATATTATATTAGTTTTAGTATTAGTGATTTTATATTTTAAAGATTTAAAACAAGAATTTAAGACTTTTATGAAGAATAGAAAACTAAATATGGATACAGCTTTTAAATACTGGTTTATAGGTTTAATAATTATGTGTGTATCTAATATAGCGATAAGTTTTATTACTAGTTTAAATACATCTAGTAATGAACAAGCAGTACAAGGATTAGTATCGGCAACACCATATTTAATGTTATTTACAGCAGGTATACTTGCTCCAATAGCAGAAGAGTTAACATTTAGAAAAGGTGTATCTATGATTTTTAAGAATAAATGGGTATATGCCACAGCCTCTGGATTAATATTTGGTCTATTACATGTAATAGGAAGTGGTAATATCTTAGAGTATTTATATGTAATACCTTATGGTAGTCTAGGTTTCTTCTTTGCTTTAACTTATTATGATACAAAAAGTATTTATCCATCTATTATAATGCATGCGATACATAATAGTGCTCTAATACTTTTATCAATATTTGTATAGAACATAAGAAATAAAATAAATTTTATTTCGCCCTTGTCGTTACCTCCAAGGATTCCTACTTCTTAGATAAGGTACCCCTTATTCTCCATAGGCTTAAATTCCGATAGTCGCTACCGTATTAGTCTGATTTTGTTATTTAATTATTATTTCATCTAAAACATT
>DVKQ01000033.1 GCA_018715925.1 Candidatus Onthousia faecipullorum | reverse complement strand
TTATGTTTAGATTGCAATAGGACATTTTGTTTTGTAAATTGGTTTATACTTACCTATAGATACTTTATAATAGGACATTTTGTTTTATAAATACTTATGAAAAAAGCGGACATTTTGTTTTATTAATCACAAATTAGTAAATTATTTTACCATTGCTTCACTATTAGTAGATGTATTAGTGTTTTCTTCTATACTAAGAGAACCATTATTAGCATCATATACAAGGTTAACATCTTCTCCATTAGCCATTGCTTCTACTGCTTGATCTACGATTTGTTCAGTATCATTACTTACGTAGTTTCCATCAGAAGCTGTACTTTCTTGACTTGGTAAAGTATCAGAAGTTGATTCTTCTATTACAGGCTCTGTTATTTCTTCTGTATATATAGGAGTCTCTTGACTATTAGTCTCTTGTTCTACAGGGATAACTTCTATTTCTTGAGGTTGTTCTAATATTTGATTATTTAAATCTTCTTCAGTAGTTACATAATTACCATCAGAAGCTGTGCTTTCTGGATTTGGTAATTCAGTTTCAATATATTCATCTAAACCATCTGGCATTTCTTGATATTCTTCTTCATATTCGTAACTTAAATCATTATCTATAGAGCCCTCATTACCAACTTTATCTTCATCTAAAACAATATCGTCAAGTGTTAAATCTTCATCTTGATCTATATTATCATCAGAAGTATTATCGTCATTAGTAGGTTCATCAGTATTAGGCTTTTCATCAGCTGGTATCTCTTCGCTTGGAGTATTATCATCTGTTGGAACATTATCATCTTGAGCACTATCATCAGAAGCATCAATTACTATTTCTTCAGTGTATTCTTCATCTTGTGAATTAGTATTTTCATCTTGACTATCTGGCACTTCTGTTTCTATAACCTGACTATAATTATCATCGTTTGTAGAAGTATTTTCACTAACAGGTACCTCTTCTTCAAAGATATTTTCACTTTGATTAGAATTACTATTGCTATTAGATTCTGTATTTTGACTAGAATTATCTATAGTTTGATTTGGATCTTGAAAGCCTAAAATATTATTATCAGTAAAACCTACACTAGGTGAATTATGAGTACTTGAGCTTGATCTAGTACTAGATGATGAACTACCATTTGAACCACTAGATCTACTATAACTAGTATTTGTAGTATTTTCAGTTTCTTTTTCTTCTTCTTTTTCTTCCTCTTCTTTATTTTCCTCAAGAGCTTCCATATCAAGATTATCTAAATCATCAATATCATCAAGTGTATTAGCAGCTTTACCATCAATTGTACTAGCAAGTTTACTATTAGTAGAAGTTGGACTATTAGATCTATTTAAAAGTAGTTTGCCACCACCTACTAATAGAAGCACTGCTCCTGCAACAGTCCCTACTCTTATGGCCAATCTTTTAGTTTTAGAATCCATTTTAGATAGTTTTTCTTTTACACTTTCTTTAATTGTAGTAAACTTATTTTTGATTTTAGTAACAAGGCTTTTCTTATCTTTTTTATTAAGATATTCTTCCTTGGCCTTTTTAAATTCGTCATAATTCATTTCTTCATCTTTTGTAGTTTTTTTAATTCTATCAAATATTTCTTTATCATCTTTACAGAACAAATTTACTTTATCTAGATTATCAGTCCAAATATTTTTTACATTGTTTTTATTATAACCATTTTTCTTTAAATAGTTTAAAAATACTTCTTCATATTCCTCTTTATCTGTCGTAAAATTACAAGTTTTTTTACCAGTTCTATCTTCTACAACATAACAATATAATTTATAAGGTGTTCCATTTTTATCTTTTTCTTCACAACAATAAAAACCAATTACTTTATCACTATATTTTAAATAACTCATATTCATTCCTCCTATCTCGTATTACCTGTATATGTATATCCTTGATTTAATAAGTTAGTATCATTATAAGCACTCCATTTTATATCCCTAAAACCACCACTTTGTAGTGTCCTAGTTCTATAACTATAGTAGTGAACTGTAGCATAAACTACTTTACCATTTTTAGTACCAATTCTTTCTGTTCTTGAATATAATTGTACTTCTCTTAAACAATTAGTATCATTAGATGCACATTTAATAGCAGTATAGCGTTTATTATTATGTTGCCAATCACTCCAAGCACTCCACTCTGATAATACAGGTGATGTTTCTTTTTTATATTCATACATAGTAGTTTTAGTTACTGTGTTATTAGTTGTATTTGTACTAGGTACATAAGCATATGTATTAGTTCTATTACTAGAAGTGTTATTTGCACTTTCATTACTAGTAGTAGGTTCAGTAATTTCTACTTCTTTAGTTGGTTCAGTAGTCTCTTCTTCTTTAGTAGTATTTTCTTTACTACTATCTCTTTTACAAATATCATGTTCACAGTAGTCATATTCTCCTACTTTTGTTAAAGTATAATCTTCTTTCTTTTCACATACAAGATTAACTCTTAAAGTATAATCATTATCGTTTTTAGTTAATCTAATATAGCTATCATTAACATTACATGCTTTTCCATCGTCATCAGTAAAAGCTTCTATTAAATTAGAGTTTATCATTTCTCTTAATGTTAACTCACTAACACTTCCCACTTCTGTTGGTAGTTTATCTTTAGTAAAATATGTATAAGCAGCATTTTCCATAGTACTTAAGTTTTCATTAAATACTTTATCATAATTAGAAGCTGTTTTATTACTATTACTGTTATTGTTAGGAGTAGTTAATTTGCTAATAATAAAGATAATTAAAATTATAAATATTATAACAACAATTGCTTTTAATAATATATCACGTAATGGAAATCTTCCTCTTTCATTTTCTTCAGTATACATAAATATCCCCCTTCTCCTTAAGTTTGGCCATATTATACCACAAAGCTTAAGGATTGTCAAATTTTAAAGTCACAAGAGTGCAACCTGGATTCATAAAATCTAGTTTATATTCTAACACACGTTTATCTTTTTGCAAGTATTCTCTTACAGTTTTTGATAAAATTCCTTTACCAATACCATGAATTATAACAATATTTTTATACTTTAACTTATAACAGTCATCTATAAATTCTCTAACTTTAAAAATGGCATAGTCTCTATCCATGCCATGTAAATCTATACTAGGATAACTAGATAATATCAATTAAATTCCTTCTTTCTAATACCGCATCTAATTTAGGTACAGAATATCTTCCTCCTACTTTTAAGGTAGATAAGGCTCCAGTAAGGTTAGATAGACGGCAAGTATCTAGAAGAGAATAATTATGACTTATAAAATAGGTAAAAGCTCCATGAAAGATATCTCCTGCTCCTGTTGTATCAACAGCTTTTACTTTTATACTAGGTATTAATTTATATTCATCATCTATTTTAGTAAAGCATCCTTTATCTTCTAGAGTTATTACAACAGTATTATGAAAGTCACTAACTAATTTATTATAAATTTTTATTAAAGAATCTATACTACCATCATATTCAAGTTTAGTATAGTCTAGAGCAAAGTTTTTAGAACAAACAAGATAATCTACATAAGGGCATAGACTTACTGTACTAGGTTTACATGTACCAGCATCTATTACTTTAATAGCAGATTTATTATTAAGAAGAACTCTTTTACTCATCTCTTCTTCTTCACCATCTACTAAGATAACATCATATTTATTATCATTAGGCATACTACATTTAGGAACGATATTATCTTTACTAGTTATTATAGTTCTACTAGCATTAGTAGAATTTGCTATGATAATACTTAAATCTGTTTCAAAATTATCAATAAGTTCTAAGTAAGTAGTATCAACATTAACACTATTAAATTCAGCTTTAATCATTTCTCCATAATAATCATTACCGGCAACACCTTGAAAAGAGACATCACACCCCCATAATGCTAATAAGTATCCAGCATTACTAGCAGGACCTCCTCCACAGTCTATATGTTTACCTACTCTTTGTTTTGTATTTTCGATAGGATATTTATCTACTCTAAATGTAATGTCATAAGAAGCATGACCAATTGTTAAATATTTCATCTTTCTTCACCATTATTAGTATAACAAGTTTTTAATAAAAAATATATAAAAAGAAAAGACTCTAGTGTAAATATTTGTTATAATTAGTAAGAAAGGCGGAAGTTTATGAGAAAGAAAAAGATAAAAAAAGAAAGAAAAAAACTAACTAGAAAGCAGTTAATTATACTTATAGTAGTTACTATTATCTTAGGTATTATTTGTTACTTTGCATCAACAGAAATTACTAAGAATATAATAGATAAAAGAACAATGGAAAAGCGACTTGCTAATGAAGATTATTCTGATTTAAGAGAACTTGATACTATAAATAATATTACATTAAATGATTTAATTAATAGTTTTAATGAGATAAGTGATAGTGATATAAATATAGATGATATTAATGATAATAAAGTTATGATTAATGATATAGAGATAGAGTTTAATCTTAATGGAGATAATATTAATATTATTAGTATAAATTTTAAAAAGAAAAGTAATGATGTAAAAGAATTAATAAGTAACATGATAATTGCTAATAATAATGAGATAACAGAAGAGACAACTGATTTAATTTATGATAGAGTCTTTGAGACTTTAGGAAATACAGAAGATGAGAATAGTGAAACATCAGAGTTCTTTCAATATCAAGGCTTAGAATTTAGTTTAAAAGAATATAAAGATAGTAATTATAAGTATAGTTTTAGAGTTGGAAGAATAGTTAAAGAAGAAACAAATGAAGAAGAGTGATGAAATCATCGCTCTTTTTTAGTATTAACGACTTGGGCTAATAACAAGTCGGAACGAGACGTTACTATCAGCATTGCCAAAAAACCAGGCAACAAAGTTGAACACTCCTGCACCAGTATTATTATTAAAGAAACCACCGTGCACCAACCATGGGTACTCCTCACTTACCATGTTATGGTAGTCATTATACCAGCCAACTGTTTCTGATAAGCCATAACTTAAACACTCGCTTCCATTACATGCTAAGCTTACATTATTATTTGTATACTTATCATAATATTTACTTTCCAGTGTTAATGGTTCCCTAAAGCCACTACTGCCAACCATATCATTATAGTTTCCCATTACATATTCCAAGACTCCTCCACTCATATCATATACTCCATAAATATTTCCAGTTGTCGATGCTCCTGTTCCATTTATTTCTATATCATATGTATATTGACATCCATAATCTGTATTGCCATTACCTGGACTTCCATAACTACATCCTGTTATATACTGTTCACTCTTATTTTGATATACTTCTTTATTAGAACCTGTAAAATTTCTATTTCCTAACTTTCCATATTTACTTTGACTTAAGTAACTTACTACTGCCCACTCACTTTTTTTCATGGCATGTGAGTTCATACTTTCACTAAATCCATATCTATTTCCACTTGCACTTACTTTTGTCGCTACTGTATGGATATTTCTTACATTTATATATCTCCAACTTGTTACATTTGATTTTATTATTGTATCTAAACCTGTAGTATTCCCTCCACCATAACTAGCAGAAAGATTACTACTAGAAGTTTCAAACTTTCCTACCCAAATTCCAGAAAGTTCCTCATCACCAAAGGTAAAAGCATCTGGAGTATACCAACTATTAGATTGTATTCCACTACTTACTATATATTTTGCAGTTCCCCTATCTTTTGTAGAAATTGATACAAACTTAGTATCTATTTCTCCTGGTAAAGATTGAGTAGGTATACTATCTAAATAATCTCCTTGTTTGCCATAATAATTTGTTCCATCTTCACTACCGATAGTATAACTATACCTTGGTATCCATACCCACATTGTCTCTATATCATCCATAGACACTACTGTTCCTACTTCTGCACTTAAATATGTACTTCTACTTGTTTCGCTTACTGTTACAGCATTAGCCCACTTACCATTATCATAACTATACCAGTTATTGTCTATATTAGTTTTTACCCAATCTGTTCCATTGTATGATACTGCTATCATATTATCATCTAGTACTGGCTCATTTGGTTTATTTACATTTTCTTGACTAACTTCTACTCTTAACTTACCACTAAATACTTGTCCAGAATAGTTTCCATCTACTTCATCTGTTATCCAAAGATTTAAACTATATGTATTAGTAGAATCTCCTTCTATTGTTCCACTATCTAAGACTCTATTTGAATTATAGATACTACTTGTTAGAAGTGATGCTCCACTATTTGTACCATTTTTATTTAGATTATATTTTAA
>DVKQ01000032.1 GCA_018715925.1 Candidatus Onthousia faecipullorum | reverse complement strand
AAAAAGATAAGATATATCAGAAGAGAAATAGGTAGTCAGATGAACTCATAGTACTGATGATACCATATCAATAAATATGGAGGAAGGAAGGGGTTCACATATTTAGGCAAATATTGTAAAGAAATATTATCATCATACTAGGGATGAAACATAATAAAACCGCACACCAATATTATAAGTCCTAGATATGAAAAGCCGTATGCGGAAAAGCCGCACGTACGGATTTGTGAGGGCTGCATGGAGTAATCCATGCTTCTACTCGATAAGGATTAAAGTTACACTATAATTTAGTTAGTTTAGTATAGATAATGTTTTATATAGAAAAATAACAATTAAATAATAAATCAAATTAGTACGGTGGTGCTTTAAGGAATTTAAGCCTACGGAGAATAGGGGTTACTCTATCTATGAAGTAGGAATCCTTGGAGGTAACGACAAGGGCGAAATAAAATTTATTTTATTTCTTATGTTCAAAAAATGGTCTACCTATAGAAGTAGTATCTAAAAATACAGGACTAAGTCTAGAAGAGTAAAAAACATATAAAAAGAGAAATTTAAGATAAAGAGTAGAATTTTCTCTTTTTTTCTGGTATTATACTAATAGATTTTGGAGGAAGTAATATGACTAAAAAAATATATGAACATGAATTTTATGGAAAGAAGATAGTGGTAGAACATGGTGAACTTGCTAAACAAGCGAGTGGTTCTGTTTTAGTTAGATATAATGATACAGTTATATTAACTGCAACTGTTATTAATAAAAACGTTAACTTATTAAGTGATTTCTTTCCATTAACAGTAAACTATCAAGAAAAACTTTATTCTGTTGGAAAGATTCCTGGAGGATTTATCAAAAGAGAAGGTAGACCAACTGAAGCGGCAACACTTGCAGCAAGGATGATTGATAGACCAATGCGACCTTTATTTAAAGAAGACTTTAAAAATGAAGTACAAGTAATTAATACAGTTTTATCAGTAGACCAAGACTGTTCTCCTGAGTTAACTGCAATGCTAGGATCATCTTTAGCAACTATGATTAGTGGGGCTCCTTTAAAAGGACCTATCGCTGGAGTTAAAGTAGGATATGTTGATGGAGAGTATATCATTAATCCAACAGTAGAAGAGTTAGAAAAAAGTGAGCTTGATCTTACTGTCGCAGGTACATATGACGCAATTAACATGGTAGAAGCTGGTGCTAAACAAGTTAGCGAAGATATTATGTTAGAAGGATTAATGAAAGGACATGAAGCAATAAAAGAGTTATGTAAATGGCAAGAAGAAATTCTCTCTGATATTGGAGTTACACCTTTTGAATATGAGAGTTTAACTATTGAAGATAATCTAAGAGATGAAGTAACTAAACTAATAGAGAAAGACTTAGATAATGCTTTAAGAATTAAAGAGAAGTTAGAACGTTATGGAAGAATAGATGAAATTAAAGATAATCTATTAGAAAAATATAAAGAAGATAATAAAGAGCTTGAAGATGAAGAGTTAGATTTATTACTTGTTAAAGTAGAAAAGATATTTAGTGATGTAGAATATAGACTATTTAGAAATATTGTTGTTAAAGAAAAGATTAGATCTGATGGAAGACGTATGGATGAGATAAGACCTTTATCAACTGATATAGACTTACTTCCAAGAACTCATGGTTCCGCTTTATTTACAAGAGGAGAGACACAGTGTCTTTCTGTTACAACTCTTGGAGCATTAGGAGAACATCAAATCCTTGATGGACTTAGTCTAGAAGATGAAAAGAGATTTATGTTACACTATAACTTCCCACAATTCTCAGTTGGTGAGACAGGAAGATATGGGGCACCTGGTAGACGTGAGATAGGTCATGGTGCCTTAGGTGAGAGAGCACTACTTCAAGTTATTCCTAGTGAAGATGAATTTCCTTATACGATTCGTGTAGTATCAGAAATACTTGAAAGTAATGGTAGTAGTTCACAAGCTAGTATCTGTGCTGGATGTATGAGTCTAATGGCAGCAGGAGTCCCAATAAAGAGTCCAGTTGCAGGTATCGCTATGGGACTTATTACAAGTGATGATGATTATACAATCCTTACAGATATCGCTGGTATGGAAGATCATTTAGGAGATATGGACTTTAAAGTAGCAGGTACTGCTTCTGGTATTTGTGCCCTACAAATGGATATTAAAATAAAAGGAGTTACTAAAGAAATATTAAAAGAAGCTTTAGAACAAGCTCGTAAGGCAAGACTTGAGATTCTTGATGTTATAAAAAAACAAATTCCTGAGCCAAGAAAAGAAGTATCTAAATATGCTCCTAAGACTAAAGTATTCTATATTTCTCCATCTAAAATACGTGATGTTATAGGTAAAGGTGGAGAGATGATTACTAAGATAATTTGTGATGCTAGTAATGTAACTGATGTCAATAATATTAATGCAGTTAAAGTAGACTTAGAAGATGATGGTAGAGTAATCGTATATCATAGTGACCAGGATATTATTGATAAAACAGTTAAGATGATAGAAGATGTTGCAAGAGAAGTAGAAGTAGGAAAAACTTATGAAGCGAAAGTAGTAGCAGTTCATGACTTTGGATGCTTTGTAGAAGTATGGCCAGGTTGTGAAGGACTAGTTCATGTATCACAACTAGATACTAAACGTATAGACAAAGTAGAAGATATTGTAAAGGTAGGAGATACTATCTTAGTAAAAGCGATAGGTAAAGATAAAAAAGGTAAAGAAAACTTCTCAAGAAAAGAAGTACTACTAGATATGAAAAAGAAGAAGTCTAACTAAAAACTTCTTCTTTTAGTATGAAAATGACTTACAATTATATGTTTCTAATAAATCATTAACATCTTTAAGTTCATATATTCCTTCCTTAAAACAAAACCTAATAATTAAATCATAAATATTATTTTTAGGTAGTGAGTATGAGGCACTGTTTAATAGTTTATCTATCTCATCTTCATTTAACTTTAAAGATAAGCCTAATAATATAACTGTTTCTTTACTAGGATGATAATTAATATCACTTCTAATTTTAGAAAATAATCTCCTATCAATATGAACTTTGTTATAAACATCACTATCTTTTAAGTTTTTATCATCAATATATTTAAATAATAATTCTTGAAAATGACTTTCCTTATTACTTTCATTAATATAATCATCTGCTTTTGAAGTTTGATAATTACTTAATCTTCTTCTTATACGAGGTAGTGTTTCTAAGTTTTCATTAATATATTCATTTAATCTTTCTTTCATAAATTGTCTCCTTTCGTGCGACCAAATTAATTATTAAATATAATACAATTATACCAGAAAGAAGGAGATGTGTATGCAAGAGTTAGTAGATAAGTTAAAAGAAAATAGTATTTTAGGAGTAGAGGTTAAAGCTAATTTAAGTATTAGTCCAGGTAAAAGTGGAACTATCATAACAAAAGATAAGAAAGTATATGGTTATTCTTTATATATTTTTATGACTCCATTTATGGAGAAAAATAATATTCCATTAGAAAATATATATTTAATAAAAGAATTAACAAGTGATGAGTATGATAAGATTCTAAAATTTACAGAAGATGAAATAATTAATAAAGAGTATGAATGTAGGATACAACGAGATAGTTCTTCTGTTGTTTTTGGAAAATTTGAATCTAAAATATTTTATTATCCAAATTGTTATGATATTAATACTAATGAAAACTTATATGATAAGACTCTAAAATTAATAGAAGAGATTAAATAGTAACCTCTTCTTTTTCATATTCTTTACATTTTTCTTCCAAGAGCCTAAAATTACAACATCTATCTTTAGCTCTTTTAGAAAGTTTATTAGTATCATATTTTAACATAAAGAACTTAACTTTATCTAGTAAATCTCTTTTATGGTTGTTTAAATAAGTAGTTTGTTCTATAATTAGTTTTCTATATTGTTTATCCTTTACTAAAGGAAGTACTTCAGTTAAACAAGATATTGGTGTTGGTATCATATTATTAATATTAACTATACCAAGTTCGCCATCTTTAATTTTAAATATATCAAGAGCCCTATCATTCATTGTTAAATGTTTTGGTTTAGGGCTTGAAAGCGGGGCAAAGTATGTTTGATTATTAAAAGTATAGACAACCCCTACATAAGGTCTAGCTTTATTTTTATTATAAGCAACTCTATTATCAAATTTTCTTAAAAAGTTGATGTAATTAGTATCAATATAGTATATTTTTAATATTTTCATCCAAAACCTCCTAATTATAATAATAAAAGGCGACTTTAAAAAAATCGCCCACTTTTTTCAGTCCCTACTACGGCAAGGGTATTCCACTTTTTTCAGTCCTTACTACGGCAAAGGTATTCCACTTTTTTCAGTCCCTACTACGGCAAGGGTATTCCGACTTTTTACAAAACTATAGTATCAAATAAATTGAACTTTGTAAAGACTTTTGTTATAATTTATTTAGAAAGTGAGTGGTCAATGTGGCAAAGCATTATGATTTAGTTGGATCAGTTTATGATAAATATTCAAAAGGTAATAAATATAAAGAAGAAGAGATTATTAAAATACCAGGAGTTACTTTTAACTCTTTAGAAGATATAGATAAATTTACTGCTAGTCTTTCTAGCTCTTATAGTTTGAGTCGTAAGTTAGGTGATCAGTATCAAGATAAAAATACTTTTTCTATACGTATTACTAATAGTGATGGCAGAATTTATTATAAGAGTATCATTTATAATAATCCTGCTCTTGTAAAAATAGCAGGTTCTTTGAAACAAAAGACAGTTTATACACCAAGTGGTCCTAAGACTGTTAAAATGTATCTTGGTAATGATGATCTATTTATAAAAACTTTTAATACTGTTTTAAATAAAATAGAAGATAGTAAAGTAAATAATGAGACTAGAGAGTGGTTATATGGTGTTTTTGGAGAAGAAAGTAGATACACTACTTTAATTAATAGATATATTAATGGGGATGTTTTTGATAGTGAAACTTATGAAATATTATCAGATTTAAAA
>DVKQ01000031.1 GCA_018715925.1 Candidatus Onthousia faecipullorum | reverse complement strand
TTAATAGGTCAAAAGATATTTTCTGATTTTACCACTCTTAGAAAAAGAAAACTACATAAGTTTATTTGTGATGATTGTGGTAATGAAGAGTTTATTTATAAGTTTTTCTATCCTCTTAGGGCTTAACATAACCTACAATTTAGTATTTGTAGTTTATGGGGGTAAGGGGGAATTGTACTCAATTTTAGGTATTTCTTACATAATTTTATATAATTAACTACCTCTATATCAATTATTACCCCAAATACTAAAAAAGAGAAAAAATACTTTCCCCTTCTATATATGAAAATTTGGTACAATCAATTTATACCAAATTTTTCTTCATAAAATTTAGTATAAATTGCTAAACATTATATCATACTTTTTAATTTTCAAATGTTACTAAAGCATATTTTGAAAGATAATTTATGAAATATTCTCTTAATTCATCATCTGTTCTTTTTTCATTATCTAAATTTAGTTGTAAGCCCATTTTTATATATGCACTTTTCTTTAAATCATAATATTTATCTTTATATAGCAGTAGTTCATCCATTAATGTTTCATCAGTGTATTTAGATTGGTTCATAAACTCGAAATTTTTAATTATAAATTTTTCTACTTCATCTAAATTATTGTATGAATCTCTTACTCTATACAGCAAATTTTCACATAATATTATTTCTTGCTTGTACATTTCCTTACTAAATATTCTAAATACTAAATCTTGTTTTAAATTTCTTCCATATTTATCTACAGATTCAACCGTATAATTTGGATCTTCTATGACTATAAAATTTAGTTCTTCATCGATGTTGTATTTCAAAAATTCTTGGTAACAAACATGATTAAAATAGTTTTCTTGCATTAAATCTAAAATATCATGAAACTCTTTTCTCATATTATTAAAATTATATTTTTTAATTATACTACTTGATAATGAGTTGCTGACTTCAAGTTTGTTAATAATTAGTTTTCTGTTTTCATCTAAGACTATCATAATTCTCCCCCTAACAGCAAAAAAGAGAGTGAAAACCACTAAGGGATTAACACTCTCTTGAAAGTAAATCTAAATATAAGTAATACGAAATATTCGCCATATAATCGCCTCACAGTTAATTTTATTGGTATATATAATATCATTTTTTTAAATAAAGTCAATATATTATGGCAAATGAAAAGCAAGTTAGACTCATCCAACTTGCTCAGATGGGATCCGAAGATACTCCATCGCCATTCACATTTATAATATACCATAAAGCCAAAAATTATGCAATATAATCGCTAACTTTTTATAAATTTACGCAAACTTGATAATTTTGTTTTGATATCAGTATGAATAACTTGACTATATATTGTTATAGGTATTTCATTCCTAAAATCTTCTATGATATTTTCAAATTCATTTATAAATCTATTGATTTCTGTTTTAGTAATACCATATTTTTTTAAAAGTAAAGAAATTATCAATATATAATCAGTTATTGTACTAAAATCTATATTATTGCATCCAATTTCTTGTTCTAAGTACTTACATAGTGTACTATCAATATTACCATCCTTAAATCTAACATCAAATATTACATCATTATGTGCAATCGAATTTCTCAATGCTTTTATTAAATACATTATTTTTTCTGGAAATCTTCCATTTGTATCATATGCTATATTCAAATTCATTTCTTTATCAATTTTCTTTCTTACCTTTAATTCTAAGCTTCTAATTAAATCTGCAAATGTTCCTAATGTTATTATTTCAAATATTCCCCAAATCGGAACATGTCTATCTTTAGAATAAAAATGACTCACAATTTTATTATTGTTACTATAACTACGCGATAATGAACTGTATATGCTATTTTGCACTCCGAGCCTATGTTTTAAATTGCTTTTATAATCTTTTGGACTGCTAGCTCTATAATCAGTCATTCCATTTTCATATATTTCATTAAATTCATCAGTTTTATATTCTTCTACCAGTAACTGCAGTACAATATTTTTGGAAATTGTTTCAATTTGCATTATTTGGGGATATAGCAAACTTTTTAATCTAGAATCAAAATTCACAATAGATACTATCTCACTGAAATTTTTTATATTAATTCTATTTTGAGGATGTTTTATATACCTATAACCTTTATATCCATGATAATAACCTATATTTCTCAAATTACGTTTATCTTTTGAATTTCCAATATTAATATGGTGATTATCCCTTAAATATTTCATTAAAGCATTCGTTGTTTTTACCCTCACAATATATCCCTCCAATTAATGTTTATAATAAGTAAATTTGCCTTCTATTATAACATAAAAAACTTTATCTAGAAATGTTTTTAATCTAAATATTCTAATTTAGTTATAGCTGGTATATCTAATGAATTGGTATAATTTTCAAATCTATCAACTGTATCGGTTTCCATTTTTTCAGTTATTCTTACATAAATGTTATAAGTAGTTTGTATTGTAGAATGTCCTAATCTTTTAGATACTGCTTTTATATCTGCACCATTTTCTATTAATCTAGTAGCATGTGTGTCTCTAAAATCATGAAATCTACAAGGTATTCCTAATTCATAATTAATTACTTTAAAAGCATGTCTTACTGTTTCTGTTCCCCTAAATTGTCCATTTGGTTTAACAAATATTAGTTGAGCTTCCTTTAAATTCAATTCTAGTTCTGCTTTTGCATCTACTATTATAATCTCTTCTCTTTTGGTATATTCGTTTATAACTTTCTTTTCGTAATGTTTTAAGTAACTATCTCCATAAAATTTCTTATATTCTTCTTGCTCTTTTTTATACTCTTTTAATGCTTTAACTAAAGTATCTCCAATTGATATAGTTCTATTAGATTGTGGATTTTTACAAGAACCATAAAACCAATTTTCCACAGAATGACCTTTTGATATTACGTATTTTTTAGGTAACCCTTCTTTGTTCTTTTTGATAATATTTTTATTAACAGTTAATGTTTTCTTTTCAAAATCTATACAATCCCAAGTTAAACCAAAAACTTCTGATACTCTAAGTCCTGTGTAATAGGCTGTTAGAAAAGAATAATATATGTAGTGAACATCTTTAAATCTATCTAGTATTCTTTCTATTTCTTCTTGAGTAAATATATGAGCTGGATCTCCACATACAACTTCATATCTTGGAATATGTACTCTTTCTGCAGGATTATCGTTAATGAAATTAACTGTATAGCAAGCATATTTTAAAGAACCTTTAATTGTTTTTAATATGCCTTTTAAGTACCATTTAGATAAATTCTTTTCCACATATAAATCATTTATAAATTCTTGTAACATTTGTGAATCTAGCTGAGATAATTTATACATACCTAATCTTGGTTTTAAATATAACTTAATAATATTTAGATAAGTAACTATTGTTGAATATTTTAAATTAAAGTTACAATAATTATCTATCCAATAATCAAGATAATCTGCATACGACATATCTTTTTGCTTTTGTTTTTTACCACATTGATAATATTCATTGTAAGCAATTGCTCCTTCATGTAATGCTTCTTGTCTTGTTTTAAATCCAGATTTTGTTAACCACTTTCTTACTCCATCAATTGATGCTATTTCAATTCGGTATTCATATACCTTACCACGTTTTCTTACGCTTACCATTTTTTATACCTCTTTTCTAAATTTTGGTAAACAAAAAAGTCATCAAATTTGATGACTTTATCCAACATGTTTGTCCACATCAATATACTAAATTATTATATAAATCATGGTTTTTTGTCCACAATATTTAATTTATGTGGACAAAATGTGGACAAATAGCCTTTTTTGGAGTTTTTTTACGTGGACAAAATCCTCGCAAACCCTTTATTTATCGCTATTTACCACAACATTGTTTATATTTCTTCCCTGAGCCACATGGACATGGATCATTTCTACCTACTTTTTTAACTTTCTTAGGTGTTTTCTTTGTATCTTTAACATCATTAGTTTGCCCGTTCTTAGCAACTTGCTTTCTTTCAATGTTTTGTCTTATTTCTGCTTTTAGTAAGAAGACTGTTATATCTCTATCTATTTTTTGAAGCATATCATCAAATAGTCCATAACCTTCTGTAGTGTATGCTCTTAGTGGGTCATCTTGTCCATATTGACGAAGATAGATACCTTCTCTTAAATGACTCATTACATTAATTTGTTCCATCCAGTAGTTATCTATAACTTGTAGAGATAATGCTTTCTCAAACTCATTACTAATTTCTACAGGTACTTCTTTAATCTTAGCTTCATATTCTCCTTTAGCTTTCTCATAAATATATTCTATTATATCATCAGCATCTCTATTTTCTAATTCTACTTTACTTATATCATTTTTAAGTAAGTTTTCATTAGCAAAGTCAGTAATACTTTGTAACTCTTCATCTGTTATATTGCTATCAGCATTTCTTGATTTAACTAAGTCTGTAACATGATTATGAATAGAGTTTAATACTGTTTCATGAATAGATTCACTATCTAAGATTTCATTACGTTTACCATACATGATTTCTCTTTGAGTATTCATAACATCATCATATTGTAGTAAATGTTTTCTAGCATCAAAGTTATTTCCTTCAACACGTTTTTGTGCAGTACTTATGGCTTTTGTAAAGGTCTTACTTTGAATAGCTTGATCTCCAAAACCAAAGCTTTTCATCATTTCTCTAATATGTTCACTACCAAATCTAATCATTAAGTCATCTTCCATAGAGACAAAGAATTGGGTATAACCTGGATCTCCTTGACGACCAGAACGTCCTCTTAACTGATTATCAATACGACGTGATTCATGACGTTCTGTACCTATTACACAAAGTCCTCCAAGCTCTCTTATTTCATCTGATAGTTTGATATCAGTACCACGACCAGCCATGTTAGTAGCGATAGTTACAGAACGATGTTCACCTATCTTAGAAATAATCTCTGCTTCACGAGCGTGATTCTTAGCATTTAATATTTCATGAGGAATATGAGCTTTCTTTAATAAGTCACTAATTAATTCACTTGTTTCAATAGCGATAGTACCAATTAAAACTGGCTGTCCTTTATCATAACGACTCTTTACTTCATTAATAATTGCTTTATATTTAGCACTACGTGTTGCAAAAACTAAATCTGGAGCATCTACTCTTATAACTGGTTTATTAGTAGGTATTTCTATAACATACATATTATAGATATCTCTAAACTCTTCTTCTTCAGTTTTAGCAGTACCTGTCATACCTGATAGTTTTTTATACATTCTAAATAAGTTTTGGAAAGTAATAGTGGCAAGTGTTTTAGTTTCTTGGTTAATCTTAACTCCTTCTTTAGCTTCTATCGCTTGATGAAGTCCATCACTATATGCTCTTCCTTTCATTAAACGTCCAGTAAATTGATCTACTATTATGATTTCATCATCTTGAACAACATAATCTACATCTTTTTTCATAGCATAGTTAGCACGTAGGGCTTGATTAATATAGTGCAGTAGGGTGGCATTTTCTATTTCATATAGATTTTTAATCTTAAACATTTTCTCTGCTTTTTCACTACCTTCATCAGTAAGTGATACACTGATTGTACTTTTACCTGTCTCGTCACAGATATAATCAGTCTCTTCTTTAAGAGATTTAGCAAATTTATCGGCATCTATATATAGGTTGGCACTATGTTGTGCTCCTCCTGATATAATTAATGGAGTTCTCGCTTCATCTATTAGAATGGAGTCAACCTCATCGACAATAGCAAAGTTTAAAGGTCGTTGTACTCTATTTTCTTTTCTAATTACCATATTATCTCTTAGGTAATCAAATCCTATCTCATTGTTAGTAGAGTATAATATATCACAGTTATAAGCTTCTTGTTTCTCTTTAGGAGACATATCTCTTGTATTAACACCTACAGTTAAACCAAGAAAGCGATGTATTCCTCCCATCCATTCAGCATCACGAGTTGCAAGATATTCATTAACTGTAATAATATGAACACCTTTTCCTTCTAGAGCATTAAGATATGCTGGTAATACACAAGTTAAGGTTTTACCTTCACCAGTTTTCATCTCAGCAATATTTCCATAATGAATTGCTAGTGCACCTAATACTTGTACATAGAAAGGCTTTTCTCCTATAACACGATATGCTGCTTCTCTTGCAACAGCGAATGCTTCTATCAAGATATCTTCTAAAGTCTCTCCATTTGCTAATCTTTCCTTAAATTCTTCTGTTTTATATTTTAATTCATCATCAGAAAGCTTAGTCATCTCTTCATCAAGAGCGACTATTTTGTCAGCTTTTTCTGTAAATTTTTTTAATTCTTTATATTCATGATCAAATAGTTTTCTAAATAATCCCATTATAAACATCTCCTTGCATATAGTATTTTATCAAAAAATAAAGATAATAAAAAGGTTTTAGGGATATTTTGTCAAAAAAAGAATGATATTTTTTATATCATCCTCACTTTTTAGCTTTACTCAGCTTCTATTATACCATAGCCACCATTTTTTCTTTTGTAAACAACTGCTTCTTTGTTAGTGTCAACGTTTTTAAATAAATAAAATTCATGACCTAGTAATTCTAATTGAAGAATAGCTTCTTCTTCATCCATTGGTTTTACTTCTATTTTCTTATGTTTAACAATGTTATTTTCTTCATGTTCTTCTTCTTCAATATCAACTATACTAAAATCAATTCTAGTTTTAGCTTCCTTAGCTTTTATCTTAGTCTTATTCTTTCTTATTTGACGTTCTATAACATCTATAGCTTTATCTACTGATGCATAGAAATCATCCTGTGTCTCTTCAGACCTAATAATAAAATTGTGAAGTGGAATTGTAATTTCGACAGTTTGCATATGCCCTTTAACTTTTACTACTACATTGGCACGTACATTATCACTATTTTCTAGATATTTCTCTAGTCTTTTCAATTTCTCATTAATGTAGTCTTTCATAGCAGCAGTTACTTCGATTTTGTCACCACGAATAATTATTTCCATATTATCACCTTCCTTGATACTACTATACCATAAAAGGAGCAAAAAACCAACTATTTTGCTAAAGCTGGTTCTTTTATTGGTGTAACATCGACCGCTTGATATCCCTTGCTAGTTTCAAGTAATGTAAATTCTACATATTGACCTTCAGACAAAGTTTTATAACCGTCACAATTAATAGTTGAATAATGAACGAAAATATCTTCATTTTCTTTGTACTCGATAAATCCATAGCCTTTTTCATTATTAAACCACTTTACTTTTCCAATCACTAGGCTCACCTCCACATCTTTTTATTCCTTCTTAGGTGGCTACTTCTTTTTCAACGATGTGAGTCTATTATAACAAGTGGTATAGGAATATTTAGAAGTTTACCGTCAATTGTAATTTTGCGTCCTTAAAATGTTGTTTTTATAAAAAGTTGTGTCGATAATACATTTAAAAGCTCGAATTATGTATTATAGAGCAAAGTTATATTTTTATAGAAATGTAGAGATATAATTTATTTAGCATAGGAGGATGGTATGAAAGAAGCATTTTTAAATCATACTATGAACTTTATTGCTAGTAATCAAAAAAACTTAAGTGAAGAAGATAGAGAAAAGTTATCATATGGTCTTGAAGGACTATATATGAACGTAACTAAACTGGCACTCATTTTTCTAATAGCTTTTCTTTTAGGTTTTCTTAAAGAATTCATAATTGCTTTAATACTTTTTAATCTTTTAAGATTTCCTGGGTTTGGTTTTCATGCAAGTAAGTCTATAGTTTGTTTGATCACAAGTACAATTTTAATATTAGGAATACCTTATTTATTTACTAATATTGAAGTTAGTCTTACTATTAAGATAATTCTATGTATAGTGTCAATAATAACATTTATAATTTGTGCTCCTGCTGATACTTGGAAAAGACCTTTAACTAATAAGAAGAAAAGGTTACTTAGAAAAGTAAGTGCTTGTAGTTTGGCAATAATATATAGTGTTATGGTTATTATATTTGATGGTAATATGATTAGCAATTTATTACTTTCAGCATTACTTACAGAAACTATATTAATATCACCTATAATGTATTTAATTTTTAAAGAACCTTATAGGAATTATAAAAAGGTTTAAACATTTTAATGTTTAAATAAATAGTAGTAAAGAAAGGAAGAATCAAAGAATGAAAAAAAGAATGGCTAAAATCCTAGCTGCTGTTGCTATGTTAGCTACTGCTAGTGCTAGTGTTGGATGTGCTTGGTTATGTGCTGATGAACCAAAAGCATTAAAAAACATGGACTAAAAAAATTCGCTTAATAACGAATTTTTTTATTTTACACATATTTTTTGAATAAAATAATTATTTAAAAAAATCTGACTTATTTCAATCCACTTTACTTTATTTACCATTTTATCCGCATAATATAATCCTTTGCCATGACTTTTACCTTTTGTACTAAAGCCCTTCTTTCTCATAGTTTTTAAAGGAATAATATTTTTATAAGTGTTAGAAATGGTAAAATTAATTTTTTTATTAGCTTCATAAATTTCTAAAGATATTGTTTTTTCTTTTGATTCTTCTGCTGCTTCTAAAGCATTATCTAAATAGATACCTAGAATTATACATATATCTCTATTTTTTTTGTTGGGAAGTTTCTTTAGTATTGTTTCTACTTTTGGACTTACTTCTACTACCATTTTAACTTTCTTATTTTTTGCAAGAGCAACTTTATAGTATAGTAATCCTTTTAAACCTCCCTTAGGAATATTTTTTAAATCTTCTATATCTTTATCATCAATAATGATACTGAATTTTATCATTTCATCTATTTTTTCAATTATTTTTTTATTGTTTGTCATACTCCTTATAATTGATAAGTTATTCTTTAATTCATGTCTATACATTTGCTCATCATCTATCCAGTTTTCAAAATTTTGTACATAATCAAATAAAATATTATATTCATCATTTAATTTTTCATAATTTGCTTTTTCTGAAATATAAAAGTAGTATAGAATAAAAAGTCCTACTAAAGCTATGATAGTTATAGAATAGTATAAATCTAGTTTAAATATTGTAGTTATATTGTAAAATAATATTGCTATTATTAGTATGCTAATTGTAGCAAATATTGCTATTTTATATCCCGTTTTATTATCTATTTTTTTGCATAAATAATTAATTCTATTTGATAGAAATTTTATTGATGATATTCCAATAGATAACAATCCAATTATTAAATTATTTACTATTGAAATATACCAAACATTTCTTATTTCTTCATAACTAAAAATTGTTAGATTTATTGATGATATAAATAAATCCGATAATGTTAAGATTAATATTTCACAGCTACACAAAATTATAGAGGTTACTATATTTATTTTAAAATATCTTCTATATAATATTATTGATAAAACATAAGTTATTAGTAATATAAATGCATTATATTTTGTTTGATATAATATTACTGTTGGCAAAGTTAAAATTAATATTATTATAACTGTATATAGAGATATTTTTTCGTTATTTTTTGTTAATTTTTTTACTATAAGAAAACTTGTAATTGCCATTATTAGTCCAATTATAAATTTAACTATTAGTGGTAACATGTTCAATCAACTCCTTTTTACCTGATCTAGATATTAAATTAGTGCTCATACCATTAACAAATAATACTTCATTTTCCTTAGTATTATATTCCCTTATCTTATCTACATTTAATATTAGACTTTTGTGTACCTTTAAAAATCTTTTATCTAGTTGTTTAGCTATAGCATTTAATGTAAATGGTGCTTTAAATGTTCCATAAGTTGTATGAACTATGCATCTTTTACTATCTTGTTCTTTCTCAATAAAGATTATATTTCTTAATTCTATCTTATATAAAGTATAGTTATATTCATAACTTAAGCATTTTTCTCTACTGTTATATTGTTTATATATGATTTTAAGAGTTTCTTTTAACTTTGTTTTACAGTTATCAAATTTACTAATGAAGTCTAATAAATATAGTCTATTAGATAAAGCCTCATAACGATACTCTGCAAAAGCAGTTACAATTATAATGATAGAATTCCAATCATCTAATTCTTCTCTTATAAATCTTGCAGCATCAAGACCAGATCCATTTTTAGTTTTGATATCTAAAAAATAAACTTTAAATCCCATTTCTTTTCTAGCAAATGTTTCAAACTCTTTCTCATAACTTTCACATTCATATTTCTTATATTCAGTATCATAATTCATCATGAATTTATCAATCTCACCTTTAATTAAATCCCTAAATTCTTTTTCATCATCACATATAATAAAATTTAACACTACTACCTCCTCCTTTGTACCGCACACTCTTAAATTTTACCATATATTTCCAGTTTATATGAATTTTGTCAAAAAAAAATAGTAGTTATTTAACCCTATTTTTTGATTTTTTTAGTTTTGGTTCTTTTTTAATAACTTCTCCTACTTTTTCAACTATTTTATCAGTAACTTCTTTATTCTTTTTTGATATTACTGTTGTTCTTAATACAAACCATACTACTATGATAAATATGATTATATATAATATTTTACCCATAAATGGATCTTTTAAAGAATAAAAGATAGAGGCAAAGGCAAATAGTATATTAAACCCATAAATAATTAGTACTGTTGTTCTTTGAGAAAAATTCATTCCTAATAATTGATGATGAATATGTTCTTTATCAGGAGAAAACGGTGCTTGATGTTTTAATAATCTTCTTATGATTGCAAATAATGTATCTAGTATTGGTATACCTAATATCATAAGGGGAACAAATAAACTTGTTAAAGCTGGTCCTTTAAATTCTAGTAGAGTTATTACTGCTATCATAAATCCTAAAAACATGGCACAGTCACCACAGAATATTTTAGCAGGATAGAAATTATGTAATAAGAATCCTAATGTTGCTCCTAACATGATAAATGTTAGTATCATTACTAATGTACCACTACGTCCTTGGAAATAGCCAATAATACCTATAGTTAAGAAGAAAATACTACTGATTCCGCCACTTAAACCATCTAAGCCATCTATCAGATTTATTATATTAACACAACCTACTATAAAGATAATTGTTAATGGATATGATAATATACCAAAGTTTATACTATAACCAAAAGCAGTTATGTTATTTAAAAGAAATCCTCCATAGAATACTAAAATGGATGCTGCTATTACTTGTCCTATTAGCTTTGTCCTTGCTCTAATAGATTTTATATCATCGACAATACCTGTTAAAATAATTATAAAACTTCCTATTAAAATAGAGTTCATTTGGACACTTTCTGTGCCAAATAACATATATCCTACTAAAAATGCTAGAAATATTCCAACTCCTCCTAGTTTAGGTGTTGCTTTTGTATGAATATGTCTATGTCCTTCATCATTTCTTGGAATATCTATCGCTCCAATATGTTTAGCGATTCGCTTCATAAAAGGCATTATTAATGCAGAACAGATAAAAGTAGTTATAACTATTTTTAGAATTTCTATAATTTGTTGATTCATAGTTTTTCCTCATTTCTAAAATAATTATAACAAGACTACTAATTTTTTACAACAAAAGAAAAACTAAAGTGCTCTCTTTAGTTATCTTCTAATAGTTTAATATTATCTAAAAGGACTCCTGTCCCTTCGACAACACATGTTAGGGGACTATCTGCAATTAATACTGGTACTTTTAATTCTTTTTTTAATACTTCGTTTAATCCTTTAAGCATTGAACCACCACCTGTTAAAATAATACCTTTATCCACAATATCTGCTGATAACTCTGGTGGTGTTTGTTCTAAGACATTAGTTGCTGCTTTTACTATTTTATAAATTGATTCATGTAAAGCTTCTTCTGTTTCTTGTTCAGTTATTTCAATGGTACTAGGTAATCCTGTAACTAAGTCTCTTCCTCTTACTTCCATTTTATTCTTTTTGTCTGGTTCATATAGATTAGCAAATTCTATTTTAATATCTTCTGCTGTTTTTTCTCCTATTAATAATTTATACTTTTCTTTAATATATTTAACAATATCTTGATCAAAAACATTTCCTGCAATACGGACTGAGGCACTATTTACAATATCATTTAAAGATAAAATTGCTATATCAGTTGTTCCTCCTCCAATATCAATTACCATATTAGCACTTGGTTTAGAAATATCCATTCCTGCTCCTATCGCTGCTACTTTTGGTTCTTCTTCTAAGTATACTTTTCTTGCACCTGTACGCTCTGCTGCTTCTTTAATAGCATTTTTTTCAACAGGGGTTATATTACTAGGACAACATATTAGTATTCTAGGCCTTGATAAAAAGTTCCTAGCATGTATTTTTCTAATAAAATAGTCTAGCATTATTTCTGTAATCTCAAAATCAGCTATTACACCATCTTTCATAGGCTTAATAGCTTTTACTTTTTCAGGAGTTCTTCCTAGCATTTCACTAGCTTCTTTACCTACTGCTACGACTTTTTTATTGTCTGTATCAATCGCTACAACACTAGGTTCATTTAAGACTATTCCTTCTCCTTTGATGTAAATTAATACATTTGCAGTTCCTAAATCTATACCTATATCTTTTGATAACATTTTATCACGTCCTTTTACTGTTAATATTTTAGCAAAAATACCTATTATTGTAAATTATTTTTTCCAGAAAAAAACGGCATTTACTCCGTTTCTTCATTAGTGTTACTATTATCAGTTGTATCTTCAGTAGTTGTTTCGTTAGAAGTACTATTTTCTTCTGTAGTATCACTAATTACTTGATCAAAGTACTTGCTAGGATCTACTACTTCACCTGATTTGTAAAGTTCAAAATGTAAATGGTTTCCTAAATCTTGATCAATTGTATTTGTACCACTTTTACCTATTACTTGTCCTTGTGTTACTGTATCGTTTTTCTTAACTGATACTTCACTAAGACTTTGATAACTACTAATGAAGTCATTATCATGTTTTATTTCTACAATTGTTCCAAGAAGTTCATCTTCTCTTACATCCACTACAGTTCCATCAAGGACTGCTACAACATCAAATGGTTCTTCTAATCCAAAGTCCATACCAGAGTTTTGGATGTAAGTGTTTTCATGATAAAGAATTGATTTTTCTTGAGTGTTAGCTTCTCCAAGATAATCATAGAAGTATTTAAGAGTTTGGACATTTTCATCTGTATACGGTTTAACTATTTTAGTTTCCTCTTTAATTACTTCTTGTTCCCCTTCGTTATCATCAATAATAGATGAATTAACATATTCTATGTCTTCTTCAGGCTGATTATTCACTTGCATATTTTGACTTACAAAGAAAGCACTCATTCCTGTTAGTGAGAAAGCAATTAGGTAAGCACCGATAATAGCTCCTTTTTTTAATCTTAATTTTTTCATTAACATCACCTCATTAAGAGTTTTAACGAAAATGAAAAAATTATACTTTAAAATTTAATTTTTAAACAATTATTGCAGATTCATATAAGTCATAGATACAGTTTGTTACTAAATATATTAGTGAAAGTGCTAAGAAAAAATAAAAGACTCTTGCTTGCCAAATTTTATTTTTTTTAAAAATAGCATTGATATTAATAGAGTCTAGACTCCAAATAACAATTACTGTTACTATTATATATATAAAGTATTTAACACTCATTTCCTACCTCATATTCTTTTATTTGATTTATTCTTCTAATATGTCTTTCTAAATTAGAAAATGGAGTTGTTATAAAGGTTATAATAAGGTTATAGGCATCATCAAGAGACATATTTTCGTTTAGACAGATAATATTAGCATCATTATCCCCTCTTGTTTCTATTACATCCTCTATAGAGATAACTCTAGCAGCACGTACTCCTTTTACTTTATTACAGGCAATAGATATCCCGATACCACTACCACATATGGCAATACCAAAATCTATTTCTTTATTAGCAAGAGCTTCACCTAGTTTAAAAGCATATAAAGGATAGTCAACATTTTCTGTTCCTTTAGCACCATAATCTATTACTTCATAATCTTTTTTTAATTTTTCTAAAAGTTCTACTTTTAATTTATAACCTCTATGGTCATTAGTTATTCCTAATCTCATTTATTTAACCTCCTTAAAGTTAATGATCCTCCCATGGCTTGATTAAAATGTGAATAATCTACACCATTTTCTTGTATTTGAAGTTTCATTTTATAATTTAACTCTTCTAGTTCTTTTATATTTTTGGGAAGCAAATCATAGTATGCAGGTTCTACTTTAATAGTTCGTTTTAAAACATATACTTTTTGCTTTGTTATATTTTCAATTAAAGGTCTATAATTTAAGTAAAGTCCACCTTTTTTTATTAAATTAGCTGAAAAGTCACATATCAGCTCTTTCTTTGCATGATATTCTTTAATACTTTCATGAATTAAAATTATGTCGCCATAGAATAATTCTGAATCCATACTTGTGTTTAGTGTTTCTTCTCTTATTATATCTTTATAAATTTCACTTATACTTCTACCATACATTTTTGCAACTATTTCTCTAGTTATTCTGTTAGTTTTAAAATCTTCTAAAGTTTTTAAGTAATTACTATATATTTTTTCATTATTTAGTGTCAATATTTCATCTAAACTTAAATTTTCTACTTCCATTTATTTTCACCAAAATTAGTATAACACAATTTAAAAGAAAAAAGCAGTAAACACTGCCTTATTCTCTAATCTTTTTTATTAAAACCATATTTTTTGTTAAACTTTTCTACTTGTCCTGCTTTAGATGCTCTTCCTTGTTTTCCTGTATAAAAGGGATGACAATTTGAACATACCTCAACTGTAAGTTCGTCTTTGTTAGACAAAACTTCAAATGTTGCACCACAAGCACATGTTACTTTACATGGTCTATAGTTTGCTGGATTATTTTTTGCCATTTCTCTTCTCTCCTTTCGCCATGATAATTTATTTATCATAGAAATTATCCCCTTAAGGAACTAATTCGCTACTTAATATATCAAATTATTTAAGATTTGACAAGTTTTTTTATTGGATTTTCATACTTAAAAATATAATTTCAAATACCATTTACGAAAATCCGTAACTTTTTTATTACATTTTTTTCTTGTTTTATAGAAAATAACATGATACTATTAATTTAGGGAAATCTTAAATGATTGAGTACTTGCCTACTTCTTATTAGGAAGGAGGCTTGATAATATGAGAAAGATAGACTTTCTAGTATTAGCTTTATTCATTGTTATCTTCTTATTAATAGCCTTGCTTTTTGTAAAGTAAAACTATATAAGAAAATAGTACTCAATCTAGTATAGATTAAGTACAAAACCCTTTAGAGGTAAGTACTCAACTGTGCAAAATAAGTATTTCCCTCTTTTTTATTTTATGAAAATTTTTCTTACATATACATCTTAGCACATAAGTATCTTTTATGCAAGAGTGTTTTTACTAGCTCTTATCTATAAATAATTCTCTATTATTTTTGTTGCAATCATTTGATAAGCTTCTGTTGTTGGATATATGTTAGTAGGATTATCTATGTAATCTTTATTTTTCTTAAATAGATTATAAATATCTAAATATTCGATATTATATGTTTTAGTAAGTTCTTTAGTCTTGGTAATTAAATATGTATACAGTCTTTCTGTAGTTAATGTTTCTTCTTCTAAAGGATTATAAAAGCCTATAAAGATTATATCTTCTTTAGCGTATTTTCTTAATTCTTTAAAAAGAGAATCTAACTCTTCAATAGTTTTATCTACTATTGTAGTTATTTCTTTATTAGAGAGGTTTTCCACACTAACTGTGGATAAAGTTAATTCTGTTAAGATATCATCCATGCCTACTGATAAAGTTACTAATTCAGCTTCACGAAGGCATTTTTTTAAAGATAAGGATTTATCATCTTTTGTTATAGTCCAGTTTGTTTCTAATTTATTTTTTAAATCTACTATTCTCGTACCACTTGTGGAAAAATAGTTATTATAACTTTTTAACAAGTCTTTATCTTTAAGATAATTAGAAAGGTAATTACTATAACCATAGTTAGTATTACCATTAGAGTCTATTCCAACACTTAAGGAATCTCCTATTGATACATAAGTTATTTTATCAGTATGATTAAAGTAATAGATTGTATAAACTAAAAGACAGATTATTAAAAGACATAATATTTTTTTCATTTTTACCTCCAAAAAAAGACTAGAGTTATATATTATAATTATATTTCTCTAGTCTCTTTTTAATGCTTCTATATGTCTTTTAATTCTAGATTTGCTCCTACTCCTAGCAGTTTTTCAACTATATTTTCATAACCTCTTAAGATGTGTTCAACATTAGTTATTTTAGTTGTTCCTTTAGCCATTAGGCCTGCGATTACAAGAGATGCTCCTGCTCTTAAGTCAGTTGCAACTACATCTGTTCCCGTTAATTTGGTTGGACCAATAATAGTTGAGGTTTGATTTTTTACTCTTATATCTGCTCCCATTTGATTTAAATATGGAATATGCATAAATCTATTTTCATAAATTGTTTCTTCTATTTTACTTCTACCATTACACATTGTAAGAAGCGGTGTTAGAGGTTGTTGAAGGTCAGTTGCAAAACCTGGATATGTTTGCGTTTTGACATTTACCGGTTTGTAGTCTTTTCCACTGCTTACAATTATGTAGTCTGCTCCTATATCTAAAAATACTCCCATTTCTTCTAGTTTACTAGTTAAAGCTTCTATATGTTCAGGGATTATATTAGATATTTTCAAATTATTACCAATGGCTGCACCTAATATTACGTAAGTACCTGCTTCTATTCTATCTGGTATTACTTCATGGAAACATTTACCTAACTTTTCAACGCCTGTTATTTCAATACTACTTGTACCTGCTCCTCTTATTTTAGCACCCATGTTATTAAGTAGCGTTGCTACATTAACAATTTCTGGTTCTTTAGCGGCATTATCAATGATAGTTGTTCCTTTTGCTAAAACACTTGCTAACATGATGTTAATAGTGGCACCAACACTGGCAAAGTCAAGGTAGATATTGGCACCTTTTAATTCTTTAGCTTCTACAGTATAAATATTTTCTTTATTAGTTACAGTTGCACCTAAGGCTTCAAATCCTTTAAGATGAAGATTAATTGGTCTTGCCCCTATTGAACATCCTCCTGGTAGGGCCATAGTTACTTTTTTATACTTACCAAGCATTGCACCCATAAAGTAGTATGATGCTCTTAATTTTTTAGTATACATACTAGGTATTTCTTTATTTTCCATGTTAGATGGATTAATAACTAGACTTTCTGTTGCACGTTTTACATCGACGTTTAAAAACTCTAATATTTCACAAAGAGCAGCAGTATCAGTAATATCAGGAACATTACAGATTGTTACTTCTTCACTTGATAAAATCGCTGCTGGTATTAATGCCACAACACTATTTTTAGCCCCGCTTATTCTTATTGTCCCAGAAAGAGGATTACCTCCTTTTATTTCAAGCATTTTCATAGTTAATCACACACTTTCTACTATATTATATTATTAATTTAATTTTTGGAACTAATATGATTTGGGTTAAAAACATCTACAAGTTCATTAATTTTATCTTTCATAAAACTTTCCCCACTACCTATTACTTTTCTTGGATCATAAACACTAGGATTATCTTTTATGAAGTCCACTACAGCTTTATGCCAAGTTACTTGTAGTTCTGTATTTATATTTATTTTACTAATTCCACAACTTATCGCTTTTTTTATCATATCATAAGGAATACCTGTTCCACCATGTAATACTAAAGGAATAGATAAAGTTTCATTGATTTCTTTCATCCTATCAAAATCAAGATTAGGTTCTCCTTTATATAGTCCATGAACTGATCCTAGAGCAGGTGCTAGAGCATCTATTCCTGTTTTAGATATTTCTATACAGTCTTCTAGAGTTGCTCTAAAAACGTCTCCATAAACATTATCTTCAGTACCACCAACGTGTCCTACTTCTGCTTCTACTGATACACCTTTAGAGTGAGCATAATCTACTACTTCTTTAGTTATCTTTTTATTAGTTTCTAAATCATATTTACTAGCATCTATCATAACACTAGAAAAACCAGCATCTATCGCTTCTTTACAACTTTCAAAACTACTTCCATGGTCTAGATGTAAACATACAGGAATAGTTATATTTAAATCTTTAATTAGACCTTCTATCATACATCTAATTACATAGAAACCTCCCATATATTTTTTAGCACCTTCACTAACTCCTAATATTACAGGTAAGTTTTCTTCTTGCATTTTTTCTAAAATATATTTAGCCCATTCCAAATTATTAATATTAAAATGAGGAACAGCATATTTCTTTTCTTTTGCGTCTTTTAACATTTCATTAAAATTTACTAACATACACAACACCTTTCTTATATATATCATAATGCAACTATCTAGTGTTTGTCAAAAGAAAAAGAGGAAATATTCATTTCCTAACTGTTGCTTTCAATTATATTATTTATATATTCTAGTAGGTATAATGGTATATTTATTATGTTACCACTCTTATCTAGATTGTCTAAAGATAATCTTACCAATATATCAGGATTATATTTTTCATTATATTTCGTTAAACTTGTATGATTTCTACTTTTATTTGATTTAACTTCAATAGGAATAGTTTTGTTTTTATATTGAATAATAAAGTCTATTTCATTTCTTAAAAATGTAAAATAATATGGTACTGTATCATTTAAGCTAGTTAACATATTTAAACAATAGTTCTCAGAGAATGAGCCTTTAAATTCTTCAAATAATTTATTTTCTTCTAAAATAATACTACTATCTAGATTAGACAGTCTTCCTAAAAGTCCTACATCGTTCATATATATTTTAAAAGAGTCTAAATCTACATAAGCTTTTAATGGTACATCAGGTTTAGTAATATTATATACCTTTGTGATTAAATTAGCATCATTTAGCCAGTTAAGAGCACTTTCATATTCTCTAGCTCTTGCTCCTTCTTTTAGAGCTTTATATATAAACTTTTTATTTTCTTTGGCAAGCCCTTTAGGAATATTATTCCATATTATAGATATTTTATTCGCTTCACTATTAGTTGTATGTTTAGAAAAATCTGATTCATATGAGTTTAAAATATTTTGTTGTAGATAATTAACTTTTTCTATATCCTTTTCTTCTGTCCAAGATTTTACCACTTCAGGCATTCCTCCGATAATAAAATAAGTTTTTAACTTTTCTTCTAACTCTATTCTAAATATGTCAGGTATTTTTTCTATTTTATTTATTCCTCTCATAAATTCTACTAAATTTTCTTTACCATCAGCGATAAGAAATTCACTAAAAGTCATAGGATACATATTTAGAAAATCAACTTTACCTACCGGAAAAGAAGTATGTGATAATCTAAGTTCAAGAAGGCTTCCTGCACATACTATATGATATTCATTCGCTTCCTCAAAAAAGTATTTAAGAGAATTAAGTGCATCACTACATTCCTGTATTTCATCGAAAAATATTAGTGTATCGCCTGGGACTATTTTTTTACCATGTACTAATATTAATTGCTCAATAATTCTTTTAGGGTCTTTACTATTTTTAAATAAGCTTGATAAAGACTCATCATGGTCAAAGTTAAAATAGGCAAGGTCAAGGTATTCGTTTTTTGCAAATTCTTTCAATATATATGTTTTTCCTACTTGTCTTGCTCCCTTTAATATTAAAGGTTTTCTATTCTTATCATTTTTCCATTTAACTAATTTTTCCATAATAAAACGTTGCATATGTAACACCTCCTATATGTAGTATATACTATATTATAGCATTTAATCACACTTTTGCAACGTTTTTTAGACTTTTTATCACACTTTTGCAAATGTTTTTGCTTAATTTATCACTTTTTTGTAAAATTGCTTATTCTGACCAAATATCACTGAAAATCGTATTTGGTTTTTCGCATATATTGTTACGTACACTACTTCTAGTACTATAACCTCCTCTAATGCCTGCTACTTTTAAATTTGATGTAGCATTGTTATTAATTGCATCTGCTTCCTCTAATATACCTTGACACCGGTTATAGCCTGCGTGTTGTACCGAATATGCCAGTAAATCAACTAGAACTATTAAAACAATTATAATAACAATAGATAAAATTGCTTTATAAACTATTACTGCATTCCACTCTTTCACATTCCCACCTCTAATTCAATATTATCATATTGGTTATATAACTGCAAAGAAAAAGAAGTGTTATTTAACTTCTTTTACAAGTGGGTTTACAGTATGAAATCTTAATGGAAGTATTTCTTTTTTCATAATCTCTTCCATCTCTTCATCTGTAATTATTCTTTTTCTCATAATACTTCACCCAGTCTTATTTTTTACAAAATTTTACTTTTTATTCGAAAAAGTAAGTAAGTGCTAAGACTAATAGTAAAATACTTCCTATTACATTTGCAATCTTACCAAATTTTAAAGTTAAAAACTTACCTATATTAAGTCCTAGAAAGGTAAAAATAAAGCTTGTTATAGCAAAAATAGTTCCTGCTAAAATAATATTTTCATTATGTGTTCCTAAGGCAATTCCTACTGAGAAACTATCAATGCTTACACTAAAACCAAAGATAAAAGCATTCGCTAGACTTTTAAAATCTTTTTTCTCTTCATCTAGCTCTTTTATATTAAGTAACATCTCAATACTTAGAATAGTAAATATTATTCCTACTAAAATATCAGGATTACTAATTATATGATGAACGATAAATAGTCCTAATATACTTCCTAATAGTGGCATTATGAAGTGGAATATTCCTACTGTTATACTTAAAAAATTTTTAATTTTATTTGATAGATTTAAAGTACCATAAACGATTGATAAAGAAAAGGCATCCATACTTAGTCCTATCGCTAGTATTATTAACTCTAAAATATCCAAAGTAATCACCTATCAAATTTTATTCAGATAGGTATATATTTATTATAGATATTTATCTATCATTTCTTTAACAAATGATTTGTATTCTACTTCATCAGTATTATTATCCTCTCCTTCCATTAAACATAGAGGAGGAAATAAAACACACCACCAATTTTCACCGTTACCACTGCCAAGAGTTACTACTAAAGATTCATAATAACCTTCTTCATAGATAACACCTTTATAGTTTTTTTCAGGAAAATAATTAATTCCAAAGTTTACTTTATAGCCCGTATTTATTTTATTAGTTAAGAGTGTTCTTTCTACTAAAGATTCAAAATGATTTTGATTTTCTTTTAGAATAGTTCTAGTTTCATCAATACTTGTACTATCCTTTAAAAGTATAGTTAAATCTTCTTCTAAGACTTCTTTTACTATAGTTTTAGTTTCTTGGTCTTCTTTTGTATTAGACTCTGCTACTACTCTAAATCTAATCGCTTCATCAGGAATAATTATCTCTTCACTTTCTTTATTTAAATTAGGTATAAATACTAAGATTAAACTTGCTAAGATTAAATACTTTTTCATATAAAAATATCACCCTTTCTACACTTAATTAATGAGTGATATTTAATATTTTTAATCAATATTTTCTTCGACAAAAAGCATTCTATCTTTATTACTTAAATCTTTTTTTATAATTATTTTACTATTAAGAATAGTTTTTTCTATTAATTCTTTTAAATCTTGTCCTTCAAGATAACCTATTTCAAAAGCAATTAGGTAATCATCTTTTATATAATTATTAATATCTTTTAAAATTTTTCTATAACAGTCTAGGCCATCTTTTCCTCCATATAGGGCAAGATGAGGTTCATTATTCTTAACTATCTCTTCTATTTCTTCATCAGTCATAATATATGGGGGATTTGAGACTATAACATCATACTTATCTAATGGAACATTACTAAACCAGTCACTTTTTATAAAGTTAACATCTAGTCCTAGACTTTTTGCATTAGACTCTGCTACTTCTAGGGCTTCATCACTTATATCAACTAAAGTAACATCTGCATCTTTAAAGAAATGTTTTAAAGTTAGACCTATAACACCACTTCCACAACCTAAATCTAATATTTTGGGATTAGTTATTTTTTTCTTATCAAGATAATTTTTAATATTTTCAACTAACTCTTCTGTTTCAAATCGTGGTATTAGGACATTTTCATTAACTTTAAACTTTAATCCATAGAAATTAACATGACCTATTACGTATTGAATAGGTCTATTTTCATTTAAAGCTTTTAAAGATTCTTTATAAAGATTGACAATACTATCATCTACTACTTTATCTAAGATATTTAATAGTTCTAGGGGGTTAACTTCTAAAAGCACTGCTAGTAGCATTTTAGTATGAGTACTGCTTGTATATTTCTTACCATAGACAATTAACTCTTCAACTGTCATTCTTCTTCTCCTGCTAGTTTTCTTCTTTGATCTTCCATAATTAAAGCATCTATTATCTCTTCTAAATCTCCATTCATAACTCTATCTAAGTTATTAGTGGTAAAACCAATTCTATGGTCTGTTACTCTATTTTGAGGATAGTTGTAAGTTCTTATTTTTTCAGCTCTATCTCCTGTACCTATTTTATTACGACGAGATTCGCCTAATTCTTCTTCCTTTCGTCTTAACTCTTGTTCATAAAGTCTTGCTTTTAATACTTTCATCGCTTGTTCTTTATTTTGAATTTGACTTCTTTCATTTTGACAAGTAACTACTGTATTAGAAGGTATATGAGTAATACGAACAGCACTATCTGTTGTATTTACTCCTTGTCCTCCACAACCAGATGAACGATAGATATCTATTCTAAGATCAGATGGATTTATTTCAATATTAACATCTTCTGCTTCTGGCATTACAAGTACTGTTGCAGTTGACGTTTGGATTCTACCATTACTTTCTGTTACAGGTATTCTTTGAACTCTGTGAGAACCACTTTCATATTTAAGTTTAGAGTAAGCACCGTTTCCTTTAACCATAAATTCTACTTGACTAAAGCCTCCTGCTGTTCCTTCTTCAGCATTAATTAATTCTGTTTTAAATCCTACTTTGTCAGCATATTTAGAATACATTCTATAAAGGTCACCTGCAAAGATATTAGCTTCATCTCCTCCAGCTGCTCCTCTTATTTCCACGATAACATTTTTATTATCATTAGGATCTTTTGGTATTAAAAGTATTTCTAAGTCTTGTTCTAATTTTTCTTTCTTTTCTTCTAAATCTTTTAACTCTTCTTTAGCGATATCTTTTAATTCATCATCTTTTAACATTTCTTTAGTCTCAGGAATAGCTTCAATAACTTTTTTATATTCACGATAAACTGTTACAACTTCTTCTAGTTCAGACATTTCTTTTGATAATTCTCTTGTTTTATTAATATCTTTTAAGACTTCTTCACTCATTAGTTCTTTTTGTAAGTCCATATATTTCTTTTCTGTAGCTTCAAGACGTTCTATCATTATAACCAGTCCTTTCTTTTTCTTTGTAATTATAGCATAAGTATAATATAAATATCAATGTTTTTATATATAAGAAAAGACATTACATATATTTGCAATATCTTAACTTTCTTCTAATTCATCTTCATCGACTACTACTAAATCTTTTAAATCTTCATTAGCATCATCGTAGTCATCATCGTCATCTGTATCACCAGAGTCATAGTTATCTTCTTCAGATTCATCTGGTAAGATTGTATCTTCTTTAATTTCTTCATCCTCTTCTTCTTCGTCCTCATCATCTGTTACTTTAACTATCTTATCAGAAGTATGACGACTTCTTAAGTCCCAGTTACCATCTTCTAATAAAATAAATCTTTTATCAGTTGTAAGGAGTGTATAATAATCACCTATTTTTTCTTCAAAAGTTTTATTAGGAAGCTCTAGTAATGTTACTACTTTTTTGAAAAGATCAGCAGTATTCATTTTTCCTTCTTCTTCTAATATATAATATGTTATATCCTTATGCGATAATAATTCTAAATCTTCTTTTTTCATTTTAGCTAACTTCATAAAAATTCCTCCTATAGCTAAGACATTATATGTAATAATTTTTTATTTGTGTATTAAATCAGATAAAGTTATAGCATGATTTTATATAAAAGGCAATACTTTTTTATATATTTATATTTTTTTACATTTTCTCAGGTACTTCAATGGCAAGTATATCTAGTAGTTCTTCGTTAGTTTCTTTAACTAACTTTGTTAAGGTAAGCCAGCTTTCTTTTATCTTTTCATCACTTTCAGTTAAGATGTGATTTGTCTCATAAAATCTACTAAATAAGCTTGTCAAGTTATAAAGGTAATCTGCTATAGAACTTAAATCTTTATTATTATAAGCTTTATGTAAAATATTATTCTTCTCCATTAATAAAAGTATTATTTCTTTTTCAGTATCTGTTGGTTTATTATAGTAGTTAGTATAGTTTATACCCATATCATTCGCTTTATTCAAGATAGATTTCATTCTGATAGTATTATATAAAATGTATGGTCCTGTTTTTCCTTCTACATCAATAAACTTACTTGGTTCAAAGATATAGTCTGTTGTTCTATTAGGTAAGAAGTCAGCATATTTAATCGCTGCGATAGTTATTTTTTCAGCGATTTCTTCTTTATTATCCATATCTTTATTCATATGAGCAAGTATTTCTTCTTTAACACTTTTTATAAGACTTTTTAGAGTTGCAGCATTACCATCTCTTGTTTTAAATGGTTTTCCATCTGTTCCGTTCATTGTTCCAAAACCATAATATGCTAAAACTGTATCTTTAGATACAAGTCCTGTTTTATATGAGGCTCTAAATACTTGTTCAAAATATAATCCTTGACGCATATCTACTACATACCATATTTCTTTAGGATTAAATCTTTTCATACGGGAAGTGATTGTTGCAAGTTCTCTTGTTGCATATAAAGTTGCCCCATTACTTTTAATAACAACAAGTGATGGCATAGGTGCTTTATCATCATCTTCTATTACTTCAACTATTTTAGCTCCTTCACTTTCTACTAAATAGCCAGATTTTTCCATGATATCAATAGTTTCTTTGATATAAGGAAAAGCATCACTTTCTCCTTCCCATAAATCAAAGTCTGTATTTAACTCTTTATAAATACTTTTTATGTCTTTTGTAGATATTTCTTTTATTTTATCCCATAGAGCGACATAACCTTTATTTTTACCAGATTCTAACTCGGCAGTTATTTTTCTTACTTCATCCATTATCTTTTCATCATTTTTGGCTTTATTACTTGCTGTAGGATAAATTTCTTCTAAATCTTCACCTGTTATAGGTAATTCATCCCAAGTAGTTTCTTCTTTACCACTAAAATAGTTAAGATGAGGATATCTTTCTTTAATCTCATATATTACCATACCAGACTGACGACCAATATCTCCAAAGTGAACATCTGATATTACTTCTTTACCAAGATATCTTGCTAATCTTTTTAAAGCTTCTCCTATATTTGCACTTCTTAGGTGTCCTACATGAAGAGTTTTAGCGATATTTGCACCACCATAGTCAATGATGATTCTATCACTATCAAGTTTTTCCACATCTTTTGTGGAACTCTTAATAACTTTTTCCACATATTTTGTTAATAACTCATCCTTAAAGCTTAAGTTAATAAATCCTGCTCCTGCAATATTAATGTTTTTAAAGTATCCTGTTTCTTCTAGACATTTAACTAGTTCTTCTGCAATATCTCTTGGTGATTTATGTAGGATTTTAGCAAGCTTCATGGCATCATTTATTTGATAGTCTCCTAACTCTTTTTTTCCACTTGTTAATAGTTTTACTTCATCAAGTGGAATATTATTTTCCTTAAATTTATTTAATATATCTTTTTCCACAGTATTTAAAAAATTCATTTTCTTGCTCCTTTCTCATTAGAGTGTTGCACATCTTCTAATTTTTTTATTGCTCTTGGAAGCCCCACACTTGCTGCTAATTCCAAATAATAGTCTGCTAATTCTAAATTTTGTTCTGTACCTCTACCTTCACGATAGAAGTTAGCTCCTAAATCATATATGGCTGCTAAATGTCCTTGTATTGCACATTCATTGATTAGTTGAAAAGCTGTTTTGTAATCTTTTTCTACATCTCCAAAACCAAAATAATAGTAGGCTCCTAAACAAAACTTAGAAAATGCTTGGACTTTTGGTTTTTCTTTTTCTTCTTCTATTTCTTGTAATAATTCATCATAGGCATTAACAAATAATTGATAGGCTTTATCTTTATTTTGTTCTACCCCATCTCCAAACTGATAGCAGGCTGCTAGGCCATAAATACATTTTGGGTCATTCATTTCTGCACCTTTTCTATACCATTCAACAGCTTTAGTTAAATCTTGTGATAGCCCATTTTCCGCACTATCATAACTTCTAGCGACTATATAGCAAGATAGTTTATCTCCATCATTAGCTTTTTCTATCAATTCCTCTATATTAAATAGCATTGGTTTTATTTCCATTAACTCTCACCTCTTTTATAATAAATCATTTTTGTCTTTTAAGCTCCCTAACACTCCAGTTAGAGTTTATACATTCCTTTTCATAAAAATTTCTTTCATCTATATTTTCAATGCTTAATAGTTCACAATAGTGTGACCAGCTTAATTTTCCAGACAGTGTC
>DVKQ01000030.1 GCA_018715925.1 Candidatus Onthousia faecipullorum | reverse complement strand
TAGGTAGATATATAATACCACTTTCTTGTAAAAATGCAAGTTTTATGAAAAAAGAACCCTTATTTCATGGGAACTTTCTCTCTTAATTTTATATTTTCCAAATAACGGGAACTTTCAATTTAATTTAGTCATTTTTTTCACAAATTAGATACTTTTATTTTTTAATACTATTACGATATAATGTTAATACTTTTGAACTACACTCTATATTTTCCTTTGTTTTCTTCATAACAGGTAAATCCAAAAAACCCATAGAAAAGTTATAATCTTTTTTAAATGTCAAATCAAAAAGATTAAACGGTGTTTCTCTACTAAGTATATTATCTAAAATAATCTCTTTATAATTACCTTGTTCTAACAAATGCAAACCTACTAAACCTTTATTATGTAAAACTAATAAATTAGGAAATCTATACCAAGTAATGTCATCAGTATGAAAATAAACACTTTCATAATTATCATCAAGTGGTAACAAAGCATATGAACTAAATTCGTCTAATTTATCATTAACTTTGTATACTTGCGTTATATTACAACCTAAACATTCACTATTATAATATTTTCTTAATAGACTATCTCTAACTACTTTTTGATATTCAGTTTCACTACTACTAGTTATTAAATTAGCATGTAAATCTTTATTTTTACTTCTTAGTCTCCACTCATCTATAGCCTCACCATTTAACAAACAGTCAATTAATTCTTTATTAACAGTTTCTAAATCATAAAACCTTCTTCTTAAATGTTCTTCTTTATATTTTTTTACTTCTTCTTTTATTGCTTTAAATTCATAAACTAATATTTTCTTTCTATCTTCACTAAATTCATATAATTCCATTATCTATTCCCTCCAACTTTTTTATCATCTTTTAACAAATCTCTAATTTCTTCAAGTAATACCACTTGTTCATCCCTTTTCTTCTCTTCTTTTTTATGCTCTATTCCTAACTTCTTATCTGCTCTATCTCTAATATTAGTAACTATCTTAACCATTACAAAGATACAAATAGCAATGATTAAAAAGTCTACAATACTCTGTATAAAAGAACCATACATAATAGAAGCATCACCTATCTTAATAGATAACCCACTAAAGTCAAGTCCACCTAATATAACACCAAGTAAAGGCATAAATATATCATCTACTAAACTACTAACTATTTTAGAAAAAGGCTCTGCTTAATTTAATAACACCAATAGCCATATCTAAAACAGCACCTCTACTAATAAATTTTCTAAATTCTCCTATTTCTTTTTCCACTGCTTTCCTAGCTTTCATAACTTCCTCCATCTTTTTCCACTGGCTTTGTGAATAACTGATTTTATAATACAGAAAAAAGAACTATTTTTCAAGTTCTTTTATTAATTCAGCTTTATTCATCTTAGAGTATCCTTTAACTCCCTTTTCTCTAGCAAGCTCTTTTAACTTAGTTAAACTCATATTTTCATAGTTAGTCTCCTCTTCTTCTGGAGGCATTTCCCCATGTTCAACTAAATAATCAATTTGTTCTTTAGTTAATGTCTCATACTCTAATAATGTCTTAGCAAGTAAATCAAGTAAATCTCTATTTTCTTTAATAATCTTAGTAGCTTCATCATAACATTTATCAATAATCTTTCTCATTTCTTGATCTATTTCATGAGCTACTTCGTTAGAGAAGTTACGAGTCTTAGCATAATCTCTTCCTAAGAAAGCACTACCTTCTCTTTCTTCTAATTGCATAGGTCCTAAATCACTCATACCATATTCAGTAACCATAGCTCTAGCTATCTTAGTTGCCTTCTCAAAGTCATTTTGAGCACCTGTTGTTACTTCTCCAAAGACAATCTCTTCACTAACACGTCCTGCAAGTAAACCTGTAATTTCTTCAAGTAAATCTGTTTTAGTACGACAAATCTTCTCTTCACTAGGAATCATCATATTATATCCACCAGCAGAACCACGTGGAATAATAGTAACCTTTTGAACATCATTAGCACCTTTTAATTTAATACCAACAACAGCATGACCAGACTCATGATATGCAACTAACTTACGGTCTGCTTCACTTCTTTTAGCACTAGTCTTAGCAGGTCCCATTAAGACTCTATCACTTGCTTCATCAATCTCACTCATAGTAATAGCATCTTTATTACGTCTAACGGCTAGAAGTGCTGCCTCATTAAGTAAGTTTTCAAGGTCAGCACCAGAATATCCTGGAGTTCTCTTAGCAAGAGCAGGAATATTAACAGAAGGTGCTAATACTTTATTTCTTGCATGAACTTTAAGAATTTCTTCACGTCCCTTTACATCAGGTAAATTAACTGTAACTTGTCTATCAAAACGTCCTGGACGAAGTAAAGCAGGGTCTAAAACATCAGGTCTATTAGTAGCAGCGATAATAATGATACCTTCATTTTCACCAAATCCATCCATCTCAGTAAGTAATTGGTTTAATGTTTGTTCTCTCTCATCATGTCCACCACCAATACCAGTACCTCTTTGTCTACCTACAGCATCTATCTCATCTATAAAGATAAGACAAGGAGCAGTTCTTTTCGCTTGTTGGAACATATCACGAACACGACTTGCACCAACACCTACGAATAACTCAACAAAGTCAGAACCACTAATATAATAGAAAGGAACATTCGCTTCACCTGCTACTGCACGGGCAAGTAATGTTTTACCAGTTCCTGGAGGACCATATAAAAGTACCCCCTTAGGAATCCTTGCTCCTAACTTTTGGAACTTCTTAGGATTCTTTAAAAAGTCTATTAGCTCTTTAACTTCTTCTTTCTCTTCATTAAGACCTGCTACATCTTTAAAAGTAACTTTATTCTTATCACTACTTAACTTAGCTTTACTCTTACCAAAATCAAGTGAATTTTTACCACCACCCATTTGTTTAGTTAAAAACCAAAAACAAATAAAAGCAAGTAAAGCAATAGGTAAAACATTAACTAAAACAAGTAGAAGTGTACTAGACTCTGGATCAGCAGTACTATTAAATTCAAAGTCATCTGTATCACTCGCTTCTACTAGCTTTTTCATTACTTGATCAGATAAAGGAACTCTAACAAAGAAACTCTCATTCTCGCTATAATCATCCATTGTACCAGTAATCTCATAAATCTGTGCTCTTTCCCTAGGTGTTACTGTAATTTCTTTAACTTCCTTATCATTAAGACTAGACATAAACTCATCATAAGTCAAAACATTAACTTTTTGATTAGCAACACTAACAAAGTAAATAACTCCAAGCATTACTAAAAGTAAAAAGACATATGGAAGTAAACCTTTTTTAACTACTTTTTTATTTACATTCATGAAAAATCTCTCCTTTTTCTACTCATATCTCAGTATTATATCATAAAATTCATTATTAGTCTTATCAAATTTAGATTTTTTTAAACCAGGAACAAAAACTATATGTCCACGGCTATCAACTACTATAGGCCATAAATCTCTATCTGAAGTAGGTATCTTACTATCTATAAAGATATCTTTTATTTTCTTATGTCCTCCGCCTTTAATAGACATAACATCTCCAAGCTTTCTAGTCCTAACAACTAAAGGCAAAGTTACTTCCTTACTAGATAGTTTAATTATATTATTACTATTTCCTTTAACAGAATCTAATAATTCTAATTTATGTCCATTAGGAAGCATTACATCCTTATCAATCTCTATTTCATAACTACTAAGTAAAGATGGATTTCTCCTAATAGATAAAGTATTATAACTCTTTACTACTTCTACATCATTAGGAAGATTAACTTTAGAGTTGCTTTTTTTACTATTTATAAGACTTTCTATTAAATCTAAGTGTCTATCATTAATTAAAACTAAATCATCCTGATAAAAGTTTGATATAAATCTCTCTAAAATAATTCTCTTTAAAAATTTATTAATCTCTAAGTATCTATCTATATAAAGTATATTATTTTTAATAACTTTACTAATTGCCTTACTAGCTTCCTCTTCTATAAATAGATCCGCTTCACTTAATACATTACTAAACTTTAAATACTTCTTATGAATATCTTTATCTTCTCTTTTTAAGAAAGGTAATACCTCCTTACGATATCTATTCCTTGTATAAACATCACTAAAGTTACTTTTATCAACTGCATAAGGAACTCCATTCTTATGACAATAATCTAACAATTCATTCTTAGTAAAACCTATAAAAGGACGATAAATGTAGTACCCATCCATTAAAACTAACTTTCTAAAGCCACTATATCCTTTTAAAGTAGAACCTCTAGCAATTCTCATAAGAATTGTTTCCATCAAGTCATCACCATGATGAGCAGTTAATAAGTATTTAGCATTATATTTTTTAACAACTTCATCAAAGAACTGATATCTAATATTTCTCGCTTCATTATGAAAGTTATCATCCCCATAGTTTTCAATTTTCATATACTCAAAAATTACATTATTATTTTTACATAACTCCTCTAAATCTTCCTTCTCTTTAGCACTTTCCCGTCTTTTATCATGATTAACATGAGCACAAACTAAAACAACCTCATGTTTCTTTCTATACTCTAAAAGAGTCTTAAACAAAGCCATAGAATCAGGTCCAAAGCTACACGCAAAGACTAAAAAGTCCCCATCTTTAACTTTAATATCATTATATAAACTCTCAATATTCATTACTGACTACTCACTTTCTTCTTCATCATCAGGTATTTTTAAGATTAACTCTCCATCTTTAGAATAATAATACTTTTCTCTTGCATATCTTGCAATATAATCAGAGTCTTGTAACTTATTAACATCAGACTCTAACTCTTCCTCTTTATCTTTTAAGGAAGCAAGTTCTTTTTGTAACTCACCTTTTTCTTGATATTTACTATATATCATAGTCCAATATCTAAAAATTGTAAATGTAGTAAAAATTATAACAGCAAAAGAAACACAAAGTAATAAAATAGGTCCTAATTTTTTCTTTTTTCTCTTCTTAGCCATTAAATTTTCACCCACTTTCCTAACATATATTATAGACTCATAAAAAAACTAGTTCAATATTAACTAGTCACTTTTTACACTTTTGGTCACCTTTTTTAGGCTTTTTCTTTAAAGGAGGCATCTTTAATATTTTTCTAAATCTCTTAGTAATATCAAAAGCCGAAAAAAAGCCAAGTATAATAAATATATAGAAATATGGATGAATAATAGCATTATTTATTCTCCTCATAACAAGGAAATAAAGAAGTACTAAATCTAAAACAAATAAAATATTAAATATAATCTTAACAACTATATTTTTATAAAAAAGCAAATTATAATTAAAGTTATATAAGACTGACAAAACTCCTCCATATATAAAAGAAAAGATTAAAGCTATTACTTGTTCTGTTAAACTCATCATCTAAACAATCTATTAAAGACACTAGCCCCTTCTTTTTCTTTCTTACCGCTATTATCATCCATATAAGAAAATCCCTTCACTAAGCCTTTAATAGAAACATTACCTGCTAATGTATCTAATTTAACAAGTTCTAAATCTTCTCCTTTAACAGCCAAATATCCCATAACTGTCTCAAGTAAAAATTCTTCACTATCAAAGTTTTCTATTTTTTTAACACCAGTTATAAGTAAATTCTTTCTTTCTGTAATCGTAATACTATGATTATAATTATTAATAATTGCTTCCCTATTTTCCATATCATCACCTAATAAATGATATGCTAAAAACAAAAAAAGAAGAACTAATCTTCTTTAGAATCTTCATCTTTAATGTTATTGTATGCTTCAATAATTTTATCTTGAAACATCGCTCTAACTTCTGGATTAATTGGATGTGCAATATCACGATATCCTCCAGCTTGAGTCTTTCTACTAGGCATAGCAATGAAAAGTCCATTATCACCTTCAATGATTCTAATATCATGAACTGCAAAAGAATCATCAATTAAAACAGATGCAATACCTTTCATGCGACTTCCTTCTTTTTCAATTTTACGTACATTTACAGATGTAATTTTCATATGTAACCTCCTAATACTAAGTCTTATAACTAAATTTTATACCAGTTAACTAACTTTTGCAATACTATTTTTAAAAGTTGTCAAATTATTTACTTAAATATCTCTAAACTAGAAGTAATTAAATCACTATAAGAAAAAGACTTAATATTATTGTCCGTTAGTTTAACAACAAATATCGCTTGATATGTCTCTATTATCTCTCCTTCAAATTCCACTATTTGATTTCTACTACCATTAAACTTAAAATGAAGAATCTTACCTTCTTTAGATTTAATCTCACTTCTTACTTTATCTACGTTCATCTAGGATACCCCACATACATAACACCATTAGTAATAATACCACCCATACCATCACTACCATAATGTGTCTTAGATAAAAGATTTATTAAATCAATCTCTTTATTCTTAGGAGATAGAGCAACAGTACTTGCAATAATAGCAGGATCAAGGGCATGAATATTAATTCTCTTAGGACTAGAAGCAAAGTTAGCTCCTGCTTTAATTAAATCTTCATAAAAAGACTGACATGCCCCTGCAATTATAATAAGTTTATCTTGACCTCTTTCATATTCTCTAGCTTTCATCGTCGCCTTAACAAAGTTAGTTGAGTTTTGATAATTATCTAAATTACTCTTATCTTTATTTTTCTTAAAAGAATCATGTCCTGTAATAACTAAAATATCAGGCTTATACTTCTCTAAACAAGGGATAATCTCTTTAGAAAAATCATCTTCCTCCAAATTAACTCCATAAGCTTCTAAATGCATATCTTTATAAAAGTCTATACATCTTTTTAAATAATCATTATCTCCATCAATATGTAAAATCTTCCCAGGTAAATAAAAATATTCACTTCTATCTAAATTTAACATATCTTTAATCTTTAAAGCATCATTTCTATCTTTATTATTATCATAATCAAAAGAAGCAATCTCTAAATCATCCAAGTCACTATCAGCATAAAGCCTAACATCTATTCCTTTTAAATAAGCTATATCGTCTTTAATATTAATAATAGTAAATATTATATCGTTATTATAGGAATTTCTAGTAACAACATCTCCAATCTTAAACATAAAATTCACCCATTAAATTATATGTTTAATGGAAATAATTATGAATCTGATAAAGTATTAGCAATATCAACAAATATCTTATAATCTAAAGCTTCCGCTCTAACACTAAGGTCATAACCATATTTATTTAGAATAGACTCTACTAATTCTAAATTATATTTTTTTAAATTATTTCTTAAAGTCTTTCTTCTAAACTGAAAACTATCATGAACAAGCTTCATAAAAAAGTCTTTATCATCTAATCTCTCTAATATTTCTTTTCTGCTAAAAGATACCACAACACTATCAACATTTGGCCTAGGATAAAATTGATTTCTATCAACAACAAACTCTTTTCTCACATTAAAGAAGTAATTAAGTATAACCGTAAGTGCCCCATAGTCTTTAGTATTTACTTTACTACAAAATCTATCTCCAACTTCTTTTTGAACCATCATTACTATTTTTTCAAAAGATAAATTACTAAAGATTAATTTAAAAAGTATTGGTGTCGTTATATAATAAGGAACATTACTAACAAAATAAAGACCATTATAATCATACTCACTTACATCACTAACAATATCTACTTTAAGAAAATCTGAAAACAATACTTTAACATTATTATAATCTTTAAGTCTATCTAAAAGACTATTCTTTAAACTAGTATCAATTTCATAAGCCAAAATATTACTATCTTTATACAAAATTGCTAACTGAACAGTTAAATTACCACTACCAGGTCCCACTTCTATAATTAATGAATTATTCTTAATATCAGCAACTTGTGCTATTTTATTAATAATCGCTTTATTCTGCAAAAAATTTTGACCATACTTCTTCTTGAATTTAAAATCATTCATCATATCACTTTCTTTCATACTAAAAATTATATTAATACTTTAAATTTTTGTAAAGAAAAAGCCTAAGCTTTTTTAAATCTCTTAGACTTATTACTTTTATCACTTTCGATTTTCTCATCTTTAATATTATCTTTTTCCTTAAACATAAATAAGATATTAGATATAATTAATCCATATACCATCATATCTATATAAGCAAGAAAGTTATCAAAGAAGTTAAAATCTATTCCATAACCATATTTACCATTTAAAACCATATTAGTATCCATAATCGCTCTTAATGACACAAGAACTATAGTAGTAAGTACCAAACTACATGTTAGGTTATAGAATAAACATTTAGTAACACCTTCTTGTTTAAATAACATATTAACTATAAATAAAATCAATAAAATTACAAAAGGAATAAACTGTGGTAAAACAGAAACAAAACTTTTATCTAATCTCATATTCATCCTAAGAAATATAAATAAAGATAAAGAAAAAGCTGCTATTAAAAGAAGAAACTTAAGTCCATAAAACAATCCATTAAATATTCTTTTCATAGTCTAACCTCCTAGCACTATACTTCTATACCAATATGATATTTGAACAAGTAAATCTAAAGTATTTTGATAACTATTCATTGTAGTAGAATAACTATCCTCTACAAGATCAAAAAAGTTATTTTTATTAGAATCAGTAGTAAAATAATAATGATCAGAATTTTCTATATTATTTTGAACATAAGAAACAGAATCTAACAAGCTATTAACATTACTCTCAACTAATGGAGAAATGACATTATAATTAGTTAAAGACTGTACCGTATCAGTATTAAGCATAGAAACAACTTGCATAACTAAACAGTCATTAAGAATATTGTTTTTATAATCAACTACAAAATTATAACTATCATTAATACCTATTTCATCAAGTTCAAGATATTTCATCATCTCTTCACTTTCAATTATATCAATACAATTTTGTAATCTTGCCTGTACATTATTAAGTCCATAAATACTAAGATTTCCTCTATAAGTAGATTGACTATAAACACCTATATTATCTTTAATAGTTTGAACTTTACTTTCAATACTTGCTTTATTATTATCATTATATTGACTAACATCAACAGTTTCACTCAACTCTTGCATATGATAGAAATTAATAAAAAGTAAGAAGAAAGCACATCCAAAAACAAGTCCTGTAATTGTATAAGCAAATGTATTAGCATATTCTAATAATAATTTTTTCATAACTATTCCTCCGTTTGTACCTTAACATTAAAATGATAATATTTATTTTGCCAATTAGTATCAAAAGTTGATTCAGCTAAATAAATACGTAACTGATAATTATTAGTTTGTGAAGCAGAAATAACTCTTGTATCTAAAATATTATTTTCAATGTCGTTTAAATTACCTGTTTTAATTATCTTTCCATTTAAAGTTAATTGATATCTTAATTGACTTCTAGAAAGTAATTCTTTACTTGAATAAGTAGCATCATCACTGATAATACTATCTTCCAATAAAACATTGTAAGTATAATCACTATCACTAGTATTTTCAATCCTAAATTCATAAGGAGTCAAAGTTCTAGCAGTATCATCATCTAAAGGTATAAGACCATTTTCATCTATAACATTATTTTCATCATCAAGTTGTATGGTAACATTACTAACATTACTACTAGTAGAAGTATCATTATTATAAAAGAATCTATACCATAACATTGAAGTCGCAAATATAAATGCAAATAAGGCAATTCCTGCTAAAAACAACATAACTACTTTTTTCATTTCTTAAACCTTCCTTCTTTTTTTAATAATTTGTTTTTATTTTTATTATTATCCTTATCCTTATCTTTTTTCTTATTATCTATTTTTTTCTTTTTATCAGAAGAATCCTTATCAGAAGATCTAATTGTCTTAATTAATTTATATATATCATAACCTATAATCATAACTGCAGGAACTATAATAATAGCAACCCAACCTAGAATAGAACTAAGATAATATTGAATATAACCTATCTTTGGAATTACAAATAATACTTTACCATATATAGCATCAAAATTAATTCTCGATGAATCTTGAGTATTATTATTATCTCCTTTTGTAGTATATAAATACTCTCCACTACTAGTCTTATCTATATCCAAAATTCTGTGTGTAACAGTTACTCCAGAATATCTATAATCAGTAGAATCAAATGTTATAATATCACCTTTTTCTAAATCCTCAGGACCATCAACTCTAACAGTAACTACAACATCTAAAACATTTATAGCAGGAACCATCGAAGGACTAACTATAGTATAAGCTGAGAAAAGATTCTTTTTATTTTGTCCAGATTTTAAATTATACTGTTTATCTATAAAGTTAATAACAAAAACTAAGAATACAATAACCATTATTAAACATATAGAATACATTAAAACTGTTGCAATAAAATGAAATACTTTTCTTGCTGTCAATAACCACTCTTTATAATTTCTTTTCATCAAGTTATCACCCACTTAATATTCTCTAATATAAACACAAAAAAACTAAACTAAGATTTACTTATCTAAATCTATTTTAGCTTTCACAGATACCCTAACTCCAAAGCTTTTTTCTAATTCTCCAACAATAGCATTAGCATCTACCCACATTCTTAACCGATAATTAATTGTTGAAGTTTTATTAACAGAACCACTATCTAATAGCATAGTACCAGCCATAGTACCTAAATCTGTACTTTCACTAAGAGGAGTAAAGTTTTTAGGAGCCATAACTTCTTCATATAAATTATTAACTTCTTTTTCTAAATATAACTTAACTTCATTATTACTGAGTGTAGAACTTTCAACTTTCTCTGCAGCAATTTCATAGTTAGCAACTACATTACCACTTATAGAAGCATTAATAGAAAAATCAAAATATTGATTCTCATCAGTTAAAGTTCTACCAACATCATCTGCCATAGGAAAAGCATTAGTAATATCAATACCATTAGTATTTTCAGTATAATTTAAAGAGACATTACCAGTACTAATAGTATTAACACTATCTTTTTCTCTAGTATAGGTAACAGTAGCCATAGAAACACCTATTACCATAAATATAAATATTAAAAGACAAATAATAACAACAAATACTTTATTATTAGACTCTTTTTTCATAATATCATCATTATAATTTTGATTATCCATTATTCTACACCCTCTATCATAAGATAATTGTACCACACTAATTTTTTTAGGTAAAGAAAAAGTGTAGATAACTACACCTAAACTGACATATTTGCATAAACATTTACTCTCATCATATATGTTTGACTAATACTAGGAAGAACATAATCATCTGATACCCACATTCTTAATCTATAGTTACGGCTTTCAGACTTTATAAAATTACTTTCTAAAATAACATATTGATTATCAGGAACATAAAAAATATCATTAGTAGTTCTTAATGAAGATACTTTAGTTGGAGCAAGAACAGTAGTCTCATTAGTACCATTAAGACTAGTTAAATAAACTTTAACAGCACTATCTTCTAAAGTACTATAACTATCTTTAGAAGCTGAGATTACATAATCAACATTAGCATTTCCACTCATAGTAGCATTAACAGTAAAATCAAAATATAAATTTTCATCAGTTAAAGTTCTACCAACTTCATCAGTCATAGGTGAAGCATTAGTTAAATATATACCATTAGTATTTTCTGTATAACTCATTACAATTGTACCAGTAGATACATTATTAACTTCATCACCTATCTTAGAATAAAATATAGCCGCGTAACTTACACCAATAACCGCAATTATTAGAACAATTATAGCTGTAATTATCAATACTTTTGATTTAGAATCATTTTTATTATCACTCATAATCTTCCTCTCTTTCTAAAAATATAAATATTACAAAGCAGCCGCCGCTCCATAAACATTTACTTTTAAAGCATAACTACCACCAGTTGCATCTGTATAATCATCAGCAACCCACATTCTCAAACGATATTTATGAGAACTAGAACTATTCATAGTACCACTTGAAAGAATAAATTCTCCACTAGGTGCTTTATAAGCTTCATTACCAGTTGTAGTAGTTAAACTAGAAATTTTAGTAGGTGCTAAAATTTCACTGTCTGCATTATCATCCATATTAGTTAAATATATTTTTATAGCAGAATCATCAACAGTACTATTAGATGAAACAGCTGTAATAGCATAACTAACAGTAACAGAATTATTACCATTAATAGTACTAGTAACTGTAAAATCAAAAACATTATTAGTACCAGACAAAACTTTTCCTTGTTCATCAGTTATAGGTAAGGCATTTACTAAATTAATACCATTATCTTGTTCACTATAAGTCATACTAATAGTACCAGTAGTAATAGTATTTGTTTTCTCTCCTGTTTGACTAAAAGAAAATGCTGCAAATGAAATACCAATAACCAAAATAACTAAAATAAATATACCAAGTATAGAAAATAAAATTTCTTTTGAATCATTTTTCTCCATATTTAAGCCTCCAATATTATATATATAATATAACATATAAAGGGGAGTTCAAGCAAATAAAATTGTACAAAAAGAAAAAGTGTCAGAGATTAGACACTTTTCAAGATATTCACTACTTCTATTGAGCAGCTGCTTGACCATATACATTAACTCTTAATGTATAAGTTTCTTTTGAACCAGTAACTGCATAATTATCAGCAACCCACATTCTTAAACGATATGAATCAGTAGTAGTTGCATCAAATGTTCCGCTATGTAGAATATATTGTCCATCTTGAGCACCAGAAGCATCGCTTGAAGTTTTGCTTAATGAACTAACTGTTTTTGGTGTGGTATAACCAGTAATAGCAGTATCTGCATTACTATTCATATTAGTTAAGTATACTTTAACATATTCATCAGTTAAAGTAGAACCTTCAGTAGTTACAGCAGTAATAGCATAGTTAATTGTAGTTTCACCTGAACCACTAATAGTTGCACCTACACTAAAATCAAAAGTTTCATTAGCACCATCTAAGTCCATACCAGTAGAATCTTGCATTGGCATTGCATTAGTCAAGGTAATACCATTTTCTGGTTCACTATATGACATAGTAATAGTACCAGTACTAATAGTATTTACTTTTTGTCCTGTTTGACTAAATGTAAATGCTGCAAATGAAACACCTACAACTGCTACAACTAAAATAGCTACTCCTAACACTGATAATAATACTTGTTTAGAATTATTATCTTTCATTTTGTATCTAACCTCCTTCTACAATATAACTATAGCATAGCTTTACTTCTAAAAGCAATATTTTTTTTTAAAAAATAGTAAAGTGTCAAAAGATTAGACACTTTACTACCATCCATATCTTATAATTTCAAATTTTATATTATGACTAGTGGCAAATCCTTCCAAATTAGTTTGACTTGTAAATAGTAAATCCATATGATTACCAGTAACCGCTCCACCTCTATCCATAACAACAGCAAGAATAGGTTCACTATATATATTTATACCACTTATTCTAACAATACTACCACATGGAATAGATCTATCAGCAGCAACGACTCTAACAGTACCATAAACTTGATCTTCAAAATAGATATTACCATTTTTAAAATTCTGACGAGGAGGACAAGCACTATTACCAGTACAACCTGGACAATCTGGTCCATATGCAGTAAGAGTTCCCATAAAAGCAACAGGACTACTACTAGCAACACTAATTGCATCATAAAAATTATCATACAAAGTGGGCTCTTTAGCTTTCTCCATCTCTTTAATAGAATTATATTTATTAACAATATGTACAGCTTGTAAACTCTTTACACTATTTGTATTAGATGTCATTACAACAGTCTTATTATTTCCTGATAATATAACAAAAGTTAAAGCAAAAACAATAATCACAAAACTAAAATATCTTAAAAACTTTCTACCCATCTTTTTACCTCATTTTCTACTTAAGATAATACTAGCATTGTTACTTGTTAAAGTCAAATAAACATGAAGCATTTTTACTGGTAATTTCTGCTAATTCACTAACACTTATATTTTTAATATCAGAAATAAACTTAGCAATATATTCTAAATACTTAGAAGAATTAACTTTACCTCTATAAGGAACTGGTGCAAGATACGGACTATCAGTCTCAAGTACAATAAACTCTAAAGAAATCTCTTTAACAACATCTTTTAATTTAGAGTTTTTAAATGTAACAACTCCCCCTATACCTAATAAAAATCCCATAGATATATACATTTTAGCAGTCTCTAAACTTCCACTAAAACAATGAATTATTCCCTTTACTCTATATTTTTTTAAAGTATTAATAGTATCCTGTGTTGCATCTCTAGAATGTATTACAACAGGTAAATTAAACTCTTCAGCAATTTTTAATTGTTCTTCAAATAACCATATCTGCTTATCTCTATTTTCTTTAGTATAATGATAGTCAAGCCCTATCTCACCAATACCAACAACTTTTTTCTCACTTAATAATCTCTTTAAATAATCTAAATCTTTTTCTCTTACATTATCTGCATATTCTGGATGATATCCTATCGTAACATAAACTATATCATACTTATCTCTTAACTTCATTACTTCATCTATACTTTCTCTACTACAACCTGATACAACTATTTTATCAACACCTGCTTCTATATCTTCTTTTATAACTTTATCTATATCATCATAGTCTTCCCTACTTAAATGACAATGTGTATCTATAAACATAAAATTATCACTTCCTAAAAACATTATATCAAAAAAAGAATCTTCTAAACAGTATTTTACTATTTACAAGACTTATTCTTTTTTCTTCGACATAAAAACAATCTTATTAAATAAAAAGTTAATACAACTAAATAACCGATATCTAATATATTATGCCCTATAATAACCATTACAACTAAAACTCCATAAAGAACTCCAACTGCCACTACTTCAATTTCTAACTTTCGTTTCTTAGTCATAACTCTTTCCTTTCTTACGACTTCAAATACTACTTGTTACTACGGCCACTACCCTTCAACTATAACATAAAAAATAGGATAATTTACAAAATCACCCTAATTATTTTTTAGTTTACACAAAAATTTTACAAATCATGCTCATTTAAGAACTTATCTTTATCTATTCTTTGAAATAATACACTAGGAGTTCCTACTTCATATTTATTATCTTTTAGATAACTATTTTCTTCACTATTATTATTAATTTGTCTAAAAATTTCTTTAGATGTAGAAGGTATTGCAAAAGATATATTAATAGAACATACTCTAATAGATTCAAGTAAATTATATAAAACAGTCTCTAATCTATCTTTACTAGCATCATCTTTAGCAAGTATCCATGGAGTAGTTTCGTCAATATACTTGTTACTAGCTCTTAATACTTCTAAAATTGAATTAATAGCATCAGATACTGCTAACTTATCCATTGATTTATCAATATTACTACTTAAACTATTAATTTTATCAATAAATTCACTATCTAAGTCTTCATATACTTTTTTATTAGTAACGACACCATCAAAATACTTATTAGCCATACTAATAGTACGCTGTACTAAATTACCTAAAGTATTAGCAAGATCACTATTAATTACATCAATAAGTAATTCATAAGTTAAATTACCATCATTAGCATAAGGAATCTCTTTAAGTAAATAATATCTAACTGCATCAACACCAAATAACTCTACTAAATCATCGGCATATATAACATTGCCTTTACTTTTACTCATCTTATCATTATCAGTAAGTAGCCAAGGATGACCAAATATTTTTTTAGGCAAAGGCAAATCTAAAGCCATTAATATTATAGGCCAGTAAATAGTATGAAAACGGAGTATATCCTTTCCAATTAAATGTAAGTCAGCTGGCCAAAGTTTTTTAAACAACTCACTACTGCCTAGAGGATCATACCCAATAAAAGTTATATAATTTGTTAAAGCATCAATCCATACATAAATAACATGTTTAGGATCAAATGTAACAGGAATACTCCATTTAAAAGTAGTCCTAGTAACACATAAATCTTGTAAATCAGGTTTTAAGAAATTATTTATCATCTCATTCTTACGAGATTCTGGTTCTATAAAATCATCATGCTCTTCGATATATTTTAACAATCTATCTTGGTATTTACTCATTCTAAAGAAATAAGCTTCTTCTTTTTGTTTTTGAACATCTCTTCCACAATCAGGACATTTACCATCTACTAATTGACTATCAGTAAAGAAAGATTCACAAGGAGTACAGTACCATCCTTCATACTCACCTTTATAAATATCCCCCTGTTCATATAATTTATTAAATATTTTTTGAACAACTTCTTCATGATGTTTATCAGTAGTTCTAACAAACTTATCATAACTAGTATCCATTAAATCCCAAATTCTTTTAATCTCAGTTGCAATAGAATCAACAAATTCTTGAGGTTCTACTCCCGCATCATGAGCTTTTGTCTCTATTTTTAATCCATGTTCATCAGTACCAGTTTGAAAATAAACATCATAACCTTTACTTCTTTTATACCTTGCAATAGCATCAGCAAGTACTACTTCATATGTATTACCAATATGTGGCTTTCCTGATGTGTAACTTATAGCAGTTGTAATATAATATTTCTCCATTAATATCTCCTCCTCAAAAATAAAAAGATTTATTATAACGAAAGGACGAGCTAACCCGTGGTACCACCTTTCTTCACAATAAATCTTGTACACTTATTCTAATTAACACTTAGCACGTTCATACTTACATATCAATATGAAAGTTCAGAAGCCATATCTTATATAATCATTCGTTTCTTTTCCACCATCCAAGAACTCTCTATAACTAGAATTTATAAGACTCTTCATCACAACTTTTAATAACGATATTCTATCACAAGAAAAATTAATCTTCAAGATATTTTGATAAGAAATTAGCAATTATTTGTATTATATGTTCATCTTCTTCAGTAAAAGTCTTACCATCTTCATTAAGCATTAAAGCAAGTCCAATAGTTTCCCCATCTGATAGTATAGGGCTAATAATATACTTATACTCTTCACTTGATTTTTTACTATCTACTATTTCTTCCACTGAGCAAGTTCCTTTAACTAGACTCTCTGTTTCAAATAAACACTCTTCTAATTTAGTAGAGATATTACAACCACAAAACTCTTTCTTATACTTACCAGTACCTGCTACAAACTTATCTCTATCTGTAACAAAGATATTCTTACTAATAGTCATATAAATAGTATCAAGTAATGACTGTGCAATATCACTTAAAAAATCACTAGTAGAAAACTTCTTTAAGCTTATAGTTTCTTTATCTACAAAAAATTCTAAACTTTCACCATCTCTAATTCTAAGAGATTTTCTAATATCTTTAGGAATTACAATTCTTCCCAAGTCATCAACTCTTCTAACTACACCTGTTGTCTTCATAAGCTCTCCTTCCTTTTCAGTAGTATTATTCCAATATCAGCCCATTTTATACCATCAAAATTATGCTATCTATTGATATTATATACGTAAGAAGGACTTTTTTTCTCTGGTAATTATTTCCAGTTAACAAAAGATACAAAAAAAATACTCATCTAATCAAATAAATGAGAATTTTCTTTAGTAAAAACAAACCTCTCTATCTGTTCTTTAAGACTATTAAGAAGTATCGTATCTTTAACCAATATTTTCATATCAACAGTCTCTAATATTTGTTTAACATAGGTTGTTTGTAAAAACTTAGTAGCATCTTTCTTAAAAGTAGTATTATCATCTTTAACTATTAAATCTAAATTACTTACAAGTTTCTCTTTAACAAGACTAGTAAGAACTTGTTTCTCTTCTTTTTTCACTTCTTTATTAAATTTAACTAACTCTTTCTTTAAATTTTTAACTAAGTCCATTGGTTTATCATCATCAAACTTAGAATAATTATCTTCTATTAATTTTATTCTTTTCTTAAAAATATTTCTAAATTGCTTCTTTAATTCATCTTTATAACCAATTAAAACTTCATTAAATTTATCACTATTTAAAATTAAATTGTTATGTTTAGCAATATTAAGAACTCTTTGTTTAACTGTATCCATCGCTTCAAGTGGTACTTCTATAACTCCATTAATAATATCATCTTCTATTAAAGAATTAGTATTATTAGTAGCAAGTTCAACCCCTGCTGTCATTAATATTTGTTTATGTTGTTTTAAAATATCCTCTTTAACCACTACCATCATAGCCTCCAATTCTACTAATAAGTATAAGAAGATAAAAGGTTTTAGTCAAGAGACAAAAGAAAAAAGAGCCTAAGCTCCACTCTTAGAATATTATTATTTATTATTACTTTGCATTTCTAATCTCTTAACTCTTTCTTTAGTTTTTTCATAACTACCATCTTGATATCTTTCAAAAAAACATCTATACATTCTTTTAGTGTATTCATCTTTTGACATATAATCTCTTTCCATACATTCTTCTAATAATTTATCAATAGTTTCATCTCTATGTTCTTTAAGATAATTAGGATCAAAATAAAACCAGTTTGCCTTATCAAAATTATAAGAGTCTCTACCTTCACCATAATTGAAGTAACAATATAAACTCCCAGCAATGACTATCTCAGATGTAGATAACAAAGACTGAACCTCTTCCATCTATATTTTCAAAAGGAAAAAATATAATACGGTTATTAGTATTAGAAATTGAATAGTTATATTCATCATATGAATGATATTTTTTCCCGTCATTTATCTTCCAAGCAAAAAACTTATAAGCTGGAACATCAAATGTATTTTCTCTCACAAAATCTCTCTTCCTTCATTTGCCATATATTATACACTATTCTCTTCTTTTTATAAAGGAAAACTTAGCCTACCATACTAGATAACAAGGCGACTAAATAATAAATAGGATGCTTCTCTAATTTAACAATATCTAAAATAATAGTTAAATCACTTTCTCTACTCTTAAATCTAAACATAGGTGTAATCTGATAAGCATTCATAAATAAATCTTCTGTATTTAACTTACTAGTAGATTCTCTATTAAAGTAAAGTTCAATAGTATTTTTAGTCTCACTAACTTTAGTAACTCCCACTTGTTTAACAAGTTTCTCAAACCACTCTTCATACATATAAATAATAATATCTTCACTTAGTTTACCGAATCTATCCTCTAAATCACTTCTAACTTCTTCAAGTTTCTCTTTACTATCTATTTCATTAATCATTCTATGAATCATAATCTTAAGATCATCATCAGTTACATAGTCATCACTAATATGAGTAGATACATTAAGTAATGTTTTATTAGACTCTTCTTCACTATCTTCTTCCACAACATTACCTTTAAGACGTTCAACTTCTTCATTAAGCATCTTTAAATAAAGGTCAATACCAACACTATCAATAAAACCAGCTTGTTTACTTCCTAAAATATCTCCTGCTCCTCTAATAGATAAATCACGAGTTGCAATAGAAAAACCACTACCTAATTCAGTAAATTCTTTAATAACTTTTAAACGCTTTTCAGCAGTCTCAGTTAATACTTTATGCTCTTGATACATTAAGTAACAGTAAGCTATTTTATTACTACGACCAACTCTACCTCTAATCTGATATAACTGAGCAAGACCAAATCTATCAGCATCTAAAATAATTAATGTATTAACATTAGGAATATCTATACCAGTTTCTATTATGGTCGTACACACTAAAACATCCGCTTCGTGATCAATAAATTGTTGCATAACATCTTCAATCTTTGTCTTATCCATCCTACCATGAGCATAAATAACTCTAGCACTAGGGACAAGATTCTCTATCTCCATTACTTCCTGTTCTATATTTTCTACATTATTAAATAATAGAAATACTTGTCCATCACGAGACATCTCTTTCATAATCGCTTCTTTAACAAGTTGTTTATTATAGCCAATAACATAAGTCTGAATAGGATATCTATCACGTGGTGGAGTCTCTATTAAAGACAAACTCCTAATACCTGCAATAGACATTTGTAAAGTTCTTGGAATAGGTGTAGCCGTTAAAGTTAAAACATCAACAGTACTCTTATATTGTTTTAACTTTTCTTTATGTTTAACTCCAAATCTCTGCTCCTCATCAATAATTAATAATCCCAAATCTTTTGGTCTAATATCATCACTAAGTATTCTATGAGTACCAATAACAAAATCTATTGTTCCTTCTCTTAACTCTTCTAATATTCTATTACGTTCTCTTGTACTAGTAAATCTATTTAAAAGACCAATATTAACAGGAAAATCTTTAAATCTCTCAAGAGCATTCTTATAATGTTGACTAGAAAGAATCGTTGTCGGACATAAAAGCAATACTTGCTTATTATCCATAATCGCTTTAAAGGCTGCCCTAAAAGCAACTTCTGTCTTACCAAAACCAACATCCCCTACTAATAATCTATCCATAGGAGAAACTTTTTCCATATCTTCTTTTATCTGTTTAGTAGCAAGTAACTGATCATTTGTTGCTACATAAGGAAAAGCATCCTCAAACTCTTTTTGTAGTACATTATCATGAGAAAAAGCAAAACCCTTTTGTCTTTCTCTTTCCGCTTGTACTCTTAACAAATCATTAGCCATATCTTGGACTTTACTTTTAACACGTGTTTTTACTTTCTCCCACTCTTTACCACCAAGTTTATAAATAGTAGGACGAACTCCCTCTTTACCAGTATATTTATAAAGCATATCAATCTTCTCAACAGGAATATAAAGCTTATCATTACCCTGATACAATACTTCTATATAATCTTTAAGTATACCTTGTTGTTCTAAAGTCTTTAACCCATTATAAATACCAATACCATGAACTTGATGAACAACATAGTCTCCTATCTCTAATTTATTTAAATCAGTTATTTTTGTATTATATTTAAACTTAGTCTTATACCTCTTAACCTTTTCATTATTTTTAAATAACTCTCTACCCGTTAAAAAGATATAATTTTTATATTGAAAACCACTATCTAATCCAAATGAAACTAAGTTAAGCTTATTAGGATAAATTTCCTCCATAGTCGTATCCATTACAGGTAAAGATATCTTACTTCTAAAACTATGTAACTGATAATCTTTTAAACAAACAATAACAGTATAATTAGCATATAACTTTTCTCTAATATATTTAGTAATACCTTCTATATCATCATTAAATAAAGGTAGTTCCTTACTATTAAAATTAATAACCTTTAAAGACTTATCTAAATTATCTACAGTTAAATAATGTAGAGCATTGTTTTCATAGATATCATCAAAGTCAAACATATAACTACCTTTAAAGTCTATGTCTTTCTCTTCCCTATACTCTAACATATCAGTACATATCTGTTTATAATTAATTAACATTGAACTCTTATCTTTATAAATAGTAATATGATTATCTAAATAACCACCAATATTAGTTACATCTCCATATTCACTTAAATATTTAGTGTTTCTCTTTTCTTCATCTATAAAGGTATCATTAGAAAATATTTCTGTATAAGGATATATATCTACACTATTTATTTCACTCAAAGACTTCTGAGTTTTACCATCAAAGTATCTAATAGAATCTATTGTATCACCAAAAAACTCTAATCTTATAGGATTAGATTCACCTAATGGAAAAATATCTATAACAAACCCTCTAACACCAATTTCACCTGTCTTAGTAACTAAAGTAGTTCTCTCATATCCTATATTAGTAAGTTTTTCAACTAATTCTTTAGGACTAATCTCATCATTTACTTTTAAAGATAAAGCACTCTTTAAATATTCTTTTTTTAATGGTAAATATCTTAAATATCCCATTAAGTTAGTAATAACTATCGAAGGCTTACCACTACTTACTTCTTTTAATGTCTCAAGTCTAGTAACCATTAAATCAGGACTAATAGCCATCGCTTCACTAGTTAAAAAGTCATCCATTGGAAACAAATATACATTATCTACATAATTACTAATGACTCTATATAAACTATTAGATTCTACTAGATTAGAAGTAACTATTAAAATATTATTATTACTATCATAAAGCTTATTTACATAAACGGCAAAAAGCTCTTCAGTCATCCCTGTAAGAGCGATATCTTTATCATAAATTTTCTCAAAGAAGTTATCAAATACTTTCATAATTACCCCTTTCTATTATATTTACTCATCAAAGAGGTAAAATCCATTACAAAATAATCATCTAAAACATTAACTAAGGTATCAAACATTGTATCAATCTCACTTAATTCTTTCTTACTAAACTTAGATAAGACATAATTAATAACATCATCTTTATCATTAGAAATACCTATTCTAAGTCTTTTAAAGTTATCAGTTCCAAGATGAGAAATAATACTCTTTAAACCATTATGTCCTCCACTACTTCCATTCCTTCTTAATCTAAACTTACCCAAATCTAAATCAAGATCATCACTGATAACTAAAATATCTTCACTATTTAGTTTATAAAAGTCAACAAAGGCTCTAACAGCAATACCAGAATTATTCATATAAGTCATTGGTTTAATAAAGATTACTTTCTCATTATTAATAGTAGTTTCTATATAGATAGCATTAAATTTATCTTTAAACTTATCTGTAATATTTTTATACTGTAAATATCTATCTACTAACATAAATCCCATATTATGTCTAGTATTCTCATATTCTCTACCTTTATTACCAAGACCAACAACTAATTTCATAACCTTACCTCTTCTCCAAATTATTTATTTATTCTTATCAAGATATTCTTTATAGACAACAGACTTAGGAATACCTCTTTCTTTTGCCACTAACTTAATCGCTTCATTTTTAGTATTACCATCTTTTATATAAAAATCAACGTGTTCTACAATACTCATACTATTAAAATCAAATTCTAAAGTAGCACCTTCTACCACAATAACAAATTCTCCTTTAATAGGAAAATCAGTCTCTAATACTTCACTAATTTTACCTCTTATCGCTTGTTCATACTTTTTAGATATTTCTCTAACTACACAAATCTTTCTATCACCAAACACTTCTTTAATATTATTTAATGTATCTATTAGTCTATGAGGTGCTTCATAAAATATTAATGTATATGGATGATTTCTTAAAGACTCTAACTCTTTAATCTGTTTATTTTTCTTTGCATTAAGAAATCCATAAAAGGTAAAAGGAGACGGAGCTAAAGCAGATATAGTTAAAGCTGGAACAAACGCAGTCGCCCCAGGCAAACTCACTATATTATAATTATGTGATGAGATATAGAGGGCTATTCTATAACCTGGATCACTAATTAAAGGAGTCCCCTGATCAGTAACTAATCCTACATTTAAACCAGTATTTAAATAATCTAATACCTTATCTTTCATCTTCTCTTCATTAAATTCATGACAACTTACTAACTTGTTTTTTATATTGTATTTACTAAGTAACTTAGAAGTTTCCCTAGTATCTTCGCAAAGTATAACATCAACAAGTTCTAAAGTCTTTAAACCTCTAATAGTAATATCATCTAAATTACCAATAGGTGTAGGTATTAAATATAAACTAGGTTTATCCATTATCATCACTACTTTCTTTTTCTAAAATAATAGGTTTTAACACCTTTAATCCATGTTCTTTACCACTTTTCCTAGCCTCTATTAAAACAAGTTTACCACATTTCTCTAAATCATGATAAATAAACTGCATTTCCTTAACAGCCAAATTATTTTTAATTAAAACATCTCTAATTTCAAATAATCTATCAGCACGACTTACTAAAAATAAACTTCCCCTATCTCTTAAATAAATTTTTGATAGACGTGCTACATCACTAATAGTCATATCACCTTCATGTCTAGCCATCTTTAAATATTCTTTATCACTAGTAGTAGATTCATTATCTACAAGAAAATACGGAGGGTTACAAACTATAATATCAATAGAATTAATTGCAAAGTATTTATTTATATTTTTTATATCATCATTAATAACTTTAATCTTATCTTCTAAATGATTATCTTTTATAGATATTTCTGAAAGTCTAGAAGCATTATTATCTTTTTCTATACCTACCATTTTTATATCAGTTCTAGCAGATAGAAGTAAAGGAATAGATAATAGTCCACTGCCAAACTCTACCAATAACTTATCTTTACTTTTAATCTTTATAAAGTTAGCAAGTGCAAGATTATCAGTAGTAATCTTAAAGTAGTTATCATCATAATATAATATCAAGTTCTTACCATTATGGGAAAATTCCATTTTTTTATTCATTAACACTAAACTCAAGTACTCCTTTATCTTTAAATTCTGCCTTATATGTTCTCTTAAAAACATCAACTTCTGTAACTTTACCTAACCCGTCATTTGTCTCAACTAAACTTCCAATACTAGGTAACCCTTTCTTTAATTCAGTATAAACTTCATCTTCATAGTTTAAACAACATAAAAGTCTACCACAACTTCCATTTATCTTCGTAGGATTTAAAGCTAAAAACTGATTCTTAGCCATATTAATAGAAACACTAACAAAATCTGTTAAAAAAGTACTACAACATAAAAATAAACCACAAGGACCAAGTCCCCCTACTTTCTTCGCTCTATCTCTAACTCCAATTTGTCTAAGCTCTATTCTTGTCTTATATCTTTGTGCTAATACTTTAGCAAGTTCCCTAAAATCAACCCTAGCATCTGCCGTATAACATAGAAACAATTGTTTTCTATCAAAAGTATAAAAAGAAGAAATAAAATGCATATCTAAATCAAGCTCTAAAGATTTCTCTTGAGCAAGAGTTAAAGCCTCTATACTATCTTTCTTATTTTTATTATGTTGTTCCCTATCTCTTTTAGTAGCAACTCTAACAAAACTAGTAGTAACATCAATATCATCTTTATCTTCCATACTTACTATAGATGCAATCTTTAACAAATCATCATTCTTAACAATAATCTCCCATCCTACTTTAAAAAAAGTATTCTCTGGATATTTTACATAATCATAATCATTAAATAACTCATCTATATAAGAAATCTTTAATAACTTCATCCTACACCTCCATCAAAGAAAGTAATAAATCATCAATCCACAACTTCATATTAACATTATACTTCAACTTCTTCAACTTTTCATCTAATATAGAAACAATACTAATTACTTCTTCTAAATTAATAGCATTATCTTCTTTATTTAATAAGCTCTTATAATATTTTAATACATCTCTAATAAAGTCAGTAGATGAACTCTTATCTTTAAAGAAATTACTACTATAATAGTTAAATTTAAGTAACAAATCATCACTTTTTCTTTTATTTATATCATCTATAAAAGAAAGAATTTTATCAGAAAAGCTATTCTCATTACTTTCTTCATATTGAAGCCTCATAATCTGACATCTAGACCTAATAGTATCTAAAACATTATACTGATTACTAGTAACAAAAATAGCCACTACATCATCACTTGGTTCTTCAAGAAACTTAAGTATTGTATTAGAAGCACTAACATTCATCTTATCACATTCAAACACAACATATACTTTTCTTGTATTATATAAGGATTTACTAGAAAACTCATTTCTAATAAAAAGTAACTGCTCTTTCTTTATTTGATTATTAACAGGATTAACTTCTATATAATCAGGAAATTCATTATTCTCTATCAAATGAAATAACTTATCTTTAGAAATAGTAACATCATGATTTTTATAAGAATCTTCATATATTCTCTCTACTAAAAAAAGAATATATTTTTTTACAATATCTAAACTATTATTATTAGTTTCTATTAAATAAGCATGCGACAAAAAGCCCTTATCAAGAGCTTTCATTATCTGATTATAAAACATAGGTTGTAAAGACTTCACTTCTAAATCCATTACTACATCCACCTCTTAAAACATTAATACTTTTAATAAAACTAAAACAAAAAGCATTGGAAAACCAAGTATACTAACAGATCCTACTGTAAAAACATTAATAGGAATAACTAAGTTAAATCTAGTTGCAATTAGATTATAACCATATAGTATAAATGTACTAATTATTATTTTCTGTAAAACACGCCATACTTTCTTCATAACTTGCTTCATAGTCTTCACCTAATAAAGCATATGAAAAAATATTTAATATTATGAAAGTTCTTTTCTATCTTCTAAAGCTCTTTCCAAAGTAAGAGTATCAATGTATTCCATATCAGCACCTATTGGAACACCACTAGCAAGTCTAGTAACAACAATATTCATTCCTTCTAATATTTTTTTAATATATAAAGAGGTTATCTCTCCTTCTACACTAGGTTTCAAAGCAAGTATTACTTCTTTAATATTTTCATTTTTTACTCTATCTAATAACTTATCAAGTCCAATATCTTCAGGATTAATATCATCAAGTGGAGAAATAAGCCCATTAATAACATGATATAATCCTTTATAAGTACCTAACTTTTCAAATAGAAATACTATCTTAGAATCTTCAACTACTAAAATAGTCCCTTTCTCTCTTAAATCAGATTCACAAATTGTACATTTATCTTTATCAGTAAGAGTATTACAAATCTTACAAGGACGAATATTGTTTTTAACTTCTTCTAAATTTTCTTGTAATAATTCAAACTTATCTTCATCAAAAGAAAGAACAGAAAAAGCCATCCGCTCTGCTGTCTTTTCCCCAATTCCTGGAAAGTTTTCAAAACTCTCTATTAAATTCTTTAAACTGTCAGGATACATTAAAATAACCCAGGTATAGAACTAAAACGTCCCATCTTCTCTTCTGTTATTTTATCTACTTGTTTCATAGCATCGTTAGTTGCAATTACAATCATATCTTGAAGCATTTCTAAATCATCACTAGAAAAATCAGAATCGTTTTCTATTTTTACTTCTAATACTTCTTTCTTACCATTGATTTTAACTGTTACTAGTCCATTAGTACTAGAAAACTCCATCTTATCGATTTCATCTTTAACTTTCATCATATCACTTTGTAATTTTTGAGCTTGTTTCATCATTGCTTGTATATTCATATTATCCCTTCTTTCTATTCAACTTCTACTAAATCTCCAAACATCTCAATAGTTTGATTTATTAAATCATCAGATTCATTATTTATTTTAACATCTTCTTCCAAACTATTCAATATAGGTTCTTCTTGATATTCAAATTGTTTTCCTTGCTTATGTAGATTAATGTATTCTTGTTTCAACTCATTCCATTTTGTAGTAGTAATAAAAGCAATTCTCTTAGATGATCCTGTTTTTTCATTATAAAAGTCATTTAACTTATTAAAATGATTACTAAGCTTATCTACCATTCCTTCATAATCATAACTAATAATAATATTTTTAAGACTAGATGCCCTTACCTTACCATCTAAAAGTTCACAAGCAAGATATCCATTATTAGAATCAAAAGTATAATCATTAAGTTTATCAAAATTATTTGTTTCTTTATTTAATTCATCTTTCACTGCTTCTATCATTGTATTTTTACTTCTTATTAACATTAACTCTTCATATTTTTTTATTTGTTCATTATTTTTTTGCACAACTTCTGTTGATAAACTTTTTATCTTATTTTGTTTATCCACTGTCTCTGTGGAAATAGTTTTTTCTCCCCTCTTAGGTCTTATATATACTTCCTCAGTTGTTTTAGTTTGAGAATAAGCATCTTCATTTGGTACAGTTTTAGGATTTTTATGTTCATTCATATAATGTAACAAAAAGATTTCAATAGATAACTTAACATCATCTGCTTTCTTCAACTCAACCAAATGTTCATTCAAAAGATTTAAGAAATTAACAAGTTCAGACTCTTCGAAAATAAGCTCGTCATTATTTATATAATGATTAAATAACTCATCTTTAATAAGTAACATTAATTGTTTAACAACTTGAACTAAATTTTTCCCATCCCTATAATGTTTTTCAACAAAGGAAAGAACTTCACTTACCTCAAAAGAAAATATTAATTTTTCTAGTTTCTTTAACTCTTCTTCATTAACTTCTCCATTTATCTCATAAAAGTCATCCAAAGTAATTTCATCAGTACAGTAAGCTCTTAATTTATCAAGAAGTCCAATCGCATCACGAAGTCCACCATCAGAAGCTTGTGCGATTTTTTCAAGAACCTTCTCATCAACTTTAATATTCTCATCATTAACTATTTCTATAAGTCTTTTAACAATATCATCATTACTAATCTTCTTAAAAGAATACCACTGACACCTAGATATAATAGTAGCAGGTATTTTCTCTGGATCTGTAGTTGCCAAAATAAAGATTACATGTTCTGGTGGTTCCTCAATAGTTTTTAATAAAGCATTAAAAGCACCAATAGATAACATATGTACTTCATCTATAATATAAACTTTATATTTAAGCTCACTTGGTAAAATACCAACTTTACTACGAAGTTCCCTTATTTCATCTACACCATTATTAGAAGCAGCATCTATTTCAATAATATCCATACATTCTTTTGAAAATGAATATAAACAGTTTTTACATTTTCCACAGGCTACACCATTAACAGGTTCTAAACAATTAACTGATCGTGCAAAAATTTTAGCAATAGTAGTTTTACCTGTTCCTCTAGGACCAGAAAATAAATAAGCATGATTAATATGGTTATAATTAATAGCATTTTTCAAAGTATTAACTACAATATTTTGTCCTACTACATCATCAAAAACAGTAGGCCTATATTTACGATACAAAGCTTGATACATATACCTCACCTCACTAAACACAAATAGTATAACAAACAAAAGAAAAAAAGAACATATAAAACATATGTTTAATATCTTTTTTTTCTAAAAAAATCACTAATAATATCAATATCTTTTTCACTAAATTTAGAAATATCAAGTTTCATTTTTTCCACAGATGCATTTGCATCATGTAAACTGAAAATTTCATTAACAATTTTTGAATTATTAATATCATTATTGTCTAGCAAATAAACAACTCTATTTATTCTACTTTGTTTAATAGCACTGGCACACATTGGACAAGGCTCAAGAGTAACATAGATAGTAGTTCCAATCAGTCTCCAATTATTTAGTTTTCCACAAGCTAACTTAATAGCAGAAAGTTCAGCATGTTCTAACGAACATTTATTTTTTTCCTTAGTATTATGTGTCTTAGCAATTACATTATCATCTTTCACTATTACAGCACCAACTGGAACTTCACCTTCATCATAAGCTTTTTTTGCTTGTTCTAAAGCCAATAACATATATTTATAATCATTCATAGAAACCTCCATTATTGTATAAAAAAAGTGCACATAAATTAGATTTGTTAAGGCTGCTATGTTTCCATCCTGACCTGATTCCAAACTAATTTATTGCACGATAACAGTATACAAAAAAAAGAAGGTAAATTCAAGATTTTTATTTACATTTAACAAACTATTTCTTTACAAATTATTTCCCGGGAAATAATTTCAGTACTTCTTTATATAAAATCAAATACTTTCTTCATATGTTTCACGTGAAACATTAAGTACTATTACAATATATAAGGTTAAATAGATAATATTTCTTTACAAATTATTTCCCGGGAAATAATTTTCGTATTTCTCTATATATAATCAAATACTTTCTTCATATGTTTCACGTGAAACATTAGATAATGTTAAAATATATATATTCAAATTAATACTATTTCTTTACAAATTATTTCCCGGGAAATAATTTCAGTACTTCTTTATATAAAATCAAATACTTTCTCTATATGTTTCACGTGAAACATTAAGTACTATTACAATATATAAGGTTAAATAGATAATATTTCTTTACAAATTATTTCCCGGGAAATAATTTCAGTACTTCTCTATATAAAATTGAATACTTTCTTCATATGTTTCACGTGAAACATTAAGTACTATTACAATATAATTAAAAAAAGAAGAAATTATTCTTCAGTAATAATTTCTTCTTCATCTTTATCCACAACTGTAACTGTTGCTACCTTTTGATCATCTTTTAAATGAATCAATCTAACTCCTTGTGTTGCTCTCTTCAAAGTAGATATCTGTTCCATTGGCATTCGCATAACAACACCACTATCTGTAATAATCATCACATCTTTCTTATCACCTTCATCAGTACCAACACAATTAAGAGATATCATAGAACCATTTTTATCTGTCATATTTAAAGCCTTAACACCTTTACTGCCTCTATGAGTTAATCGATATTCATTAATACTTGTTTTCTTACCATACCCATTCTCAGTAACAATTAAAACTTCTTGATTATCAGCAACAACATTGGCACCTACAACAACACTTCCATCAAGTTCAATTCCTTTAACTCCAGAAGTACCACGCCCCATAGAACGTATTTCATTTTCCACAAATCTTACCATTCTTCCATTACTTGCACCAATTATGACTTCATTTTCTCCTGTAGTTTTATCCACAGCTATTAACTCATCGTTATCTTTAAGAACAATGGCAATCTTTCCACTCTTTCTAATATTGTCAAATTCACTTATTTCAGTACGTTTTACAAGACCATTTCTGGTAACAAAAAGTAAATATTTATAGTTTTCCACAGAAGGGTCCAAGCATACTATCGAACTAATATTTTCACTGTTTTCTAATGATAACAAATTAACCACAGGTAACCCTTTAGACTGACGACTAAACTCTGGAATCTCATATCCTTTAAGCCTATATACTCTACCTTTATTAGAGAAGAATAAGATATAATCGTGTGTTTTCATTGAAATTAAATGTTTAACAAAGTCTTCTTCATTTGTGGCCATACCTTTTATTCCAACACCGCCACGATTTTGACTCTTATAAGTATCCGCTCTCAATCTTTTAATATAACCTTTATTTGTTAAAGTTACAATTACATCCTCAACAGGAATTAAAGATTCATCCTCAATATATTCAATCGCTGTCATATCAATATTAGTTCTTCTATCATCACCATATTTATCTTTAATTTCTAAAAGTTCTGTTTTAATAACATTAAGAATCTTAGCATCACTACTTAAAATATCTTTCAAATTTGCAATTAACTCAAGTAAATCCTTAAGTTCGTTTTCTATTTTCTCTCTTTCTAATCCAGTTAATCTTCTAAGTCTCATCTCTAAAATAGCATTCGCTTGAATTTCACTTAAGCCAAATTTATTCATTAAACCATTTCTTGCCTCATCGTCAGACTTAGATCCTCTAATTAACTTAATTACTTCATCAATATGATCTAATGCTATTTTTAAACCTTCTAATATATGAACACGTTTTTCTGCATTATCTAGATCAAATTTAGTTCTTCTAATAATAACTTCCCTTTGGAAATCAATATATTTTGCAATTATATCTTTTAATCCCAATGTTTTAGGTACACCCTGGTCTAACATTAAGAAAATTATTCCATAACTTGTTTGAAACTGTGTATGCTTATATAGTTTATTTAAAACAACTTGAGCATTGGCATCTTTCTTTAGTGTAATAGTTATCTTAATACCATCTTTTAAATCAGAATGATAATCAGATATACCTTCAATTGTCTTATTATGAACAAGTTCTGCAACCTTATTTTTTAATTCCGATGTATTAACACCATAAGGAACTTCATCAATAATAATATATTGTCTACCATTTTTTTCTTCTATCTGAGCCTTACTTCTAATAGTAATAGTTCCTCTACCTGTCTCATAAGCCTTTTTAATACCGCTATTTCCAAGAATTATCGCACCTGTTGGAAAATCAGGTCCTTTAATATATTGCATTAGGCCATCAACATCAATATCAGGATTATCTATGTATGCAACACAACCATCTATAACCTCTTTTAAGTTATGAGGAGGTATATTGGTTGCCATACCTACTGCGATACCAGTAGTACCATTAACTAAAATATTAGGAAATCTTGATGGTAAAACTACAGGTTCTTTAGAAGATTCATCAAAATTAGACATAAAGTCAACTGTATTTTTATTAATATTTCTTAAGAGTTCAAGAGAAATCTTTGAAAGTCTAGCCTCAGTATAACGCATCGCTGCAGCCCCATATCCTTCAATATTACCAAAGTTGCCGTGGCCATCAATTAACATATACCGATAAGAGAAATCTTGAGCCATTCTAACCATCGCTTCATAAATTGAACTATCACCATGTGGATGATAATTACCCATAACCTCTCCAACTGTTTTAGCACACTTCTTATGAGGTTTATCAGGAGTATAACCAGACTCAAACATTGAATATAAAATACGACGATGAACAGGTTTTAAACCATCTCTTAAATCAGGTATCGCTCTTGAAGTAATAACACTCATTGAGTAATCAAGAAAAGAATCTTTTACTTCCTTTACTATATTATTTTGTTCTAATCTATCCATAATTTACCTCCTAAACATCTATTGTCGCATAAGTCGCATTTGTTTCAATAAACTCACGTCTTGGAGCTACTTCTTCACCCATAAGCTCTGAGAATACTTCATCCGCTGCAACTGCATCTTCAATTGTAATCTGTCTTAAAACACGTTTAGTAATATCCATAGTTGTTTCATTTAACTCCTCTGCATCCATTTCTCCTAACCCTTTCATACGAGTTATTTCATATTTTGTATTAGAAGCAAGCGTTGCCAAATATTCATCACGTTCCGCCTCATCTAGAACATATTTACGTGTTTTACCATGAGTAATTCTAAATAGTGGAGGTTGTGCTGCATAGACATGACCTTCTTCTACAATAGGTCTAAAGAAACGATAAAATAACGTTAAAAGTAAAACTCTAATATGTGAACCATCAACATCAGCATCGGTCATTATAATGATTTTATTATAACGTAGCTTAGAAATATCAAATTCTTCACCTATTCCTGTCCCAAAAGCCGTAATAATAGTTCTAATTTCTTCATTAGATAAAGCTCTATCAAGTCTTGCTTTCTCTACATTTAAAATCTTACCTCGTAATGGTAAAATCGCTTGTGTCATACTATTTCTTCCTTTAATAGCAGAACCACCTGCAGAATCTCCTTCGACTAAGAATATTTCACATTCTGAGGCATCTTTACTCTTACAATCGTTAAGTTTACCCCAAACATTAGTCATATCTAGGTCACCCTTACGACGAGTTAACTCTCTAGCCTTCTTAGCCGCAACTCTAGCACGTGATGCAGTTATACACTTTTCAATAATTATCTTCGCTTCATCAGGATGTTCTAATAAAAATCTTTCAAAATGTTCTGAAAAAATCTTATCAGCTATTCCTCTAATTTCACTATTACCAAGCTTTGTCTTAGTTTGTCCTTCAAACTGTGGATTAGGATGTTTTATTGATATTATCATTGTAATGCCTTCTTTTACATCATCACCTGTTAAAGAATCATCTTTATCTTTTAATAAATTATTATTTTGTGCATACTTATTTAAAATTCTTGTTAAGGCTCTTCTTACACCATCTTCATGAGTTCCACCTTCTGGTGTTGTAATATTATTAACAAAAGAATATATCGCTGCATTATATGATTCATTATATTGCAAAGCAACTTCCAAAGAAATATCTTGCATTACACCAGTTATATCAATAATTGTAGGATGTATAGGATTTTTATTCTTATTAAGCATCTCTACGTATTCACGAATACCACCTTCATAATGAAAACTATCTTTCTTAGGATCTTCCCTATCATCGTATAGAGTAATACGAAGTCCTCTATTTAAAAATGCTAACTCACGAAGTCTTGTTTTCAAAATATCATAGTCATAAACTGTTGTTTCAGTAAATATTTGATCATCTGGCTTAAAAGTAACTGTAGTACCAGTTCTATCAGCATTACACTCTTCTATAACCTTTAAGGGTTCAACAGGCTTACCACCTGTTTGATATCTTTGATAATAGACTTTTCCACCACGATAAACTTTAACTTCTAACCAATCTGATAAAGCATTAACTACACTAGCACCTACACCATGTAATCCTCCTGATACTTTATATCCTCCACCACCGAACTTACCTCCGGCATGAAGTACAGTATAAACAGTTTCTACTGTACTCTTACCAGTTTTAGGATGAATATCAACAGGAATACCCCTACCATCATCTTTTACTGTAATACTATTATCTTTATTAATCGTAACTTCAATATGTGTACAATATCCTGCTAATGCCTCATCTATAGCATTATCAACAATCTCCCACACTAAATGATGAAGTCCCCTAGAACTAGTAGAACCAATATACATACCAGGTCTTTTTCTAACTGCTTCTAATCCTTCAAGTACCTGTATCGCTGAAGAATCATAATTATTTTCTACTTTTTCTTCCATACTTAACTCCTCTCAATCTTTCCATCATTAACTTTAAAAATAACTGCATCATTTAAAGTTTTTTTTGAAATATTCTTTAAATCAGTAGTTGTAATAATACTCTGAATATCTTTACTAACATATTTTAAAAGCTTATTTCTCTTATTTAAATCAAGTTCACTAAAAATATCATCTAAAAGAAGTACCGGACTACTACCATTATTTTCTTTAAATATTGGAATAGAAGCAAGTTTATAAGCTAGTACAGCACATTTCTGTTGTCCTTCTGACGCATAAATCTTCATATCTATATTATTATCCATAATAAAGTAAAAATCGTCTCTATGAGGCCCAAATAGCGTCATACCACTACTTAACTCTCTTCTATAATTCTTATTATAAGTACTAAATAAAACCTCTCTTAAATCCTTCTCTTCATAAGAATTAATAGATATATTAGGACTATATTCTATTTCTAATATTCTTTTATCTTCAGTAATATTATTATAAATATCACTAATATAACTATTAATTAAAGATAAATACTTATATCTTTCTTGATAAATAAAAACAGCTTTCTCTACTAACTTATCTGTTAAAACATCTAAATAAGTCTTATCAGCTATCCCATTAGTAAATAATATTTTAAGATATTCATTACGTGTCTTTAAAATTTTATTATATTCATTATAAGTAACTAAATAAGAATAAGAAATTTGTGACAACGTCATATTAAGTAAATTTCTTCTAATACTAGGTGATCCTTTTATAATATCTAAATCATTAGGAGTAAAAATAACAATATTTAAATTAGAAATATATGAAGCATACTTTGTTATTTTTTTATTGTTAACAAAGATATCTTTTTCTTTCTCTAAAAACTCTATCTTCAAATCTCTAATTTGCTTATTATTTAAAACTCTACCTTCTATTAAAGCTTTCTTCTTACCAAACTTAATAACATCGCTATCAAGTCCATTTCTAAAGGATTTAGTAAGTCCAAGTATTGCAATAGATTCTAAAATATTAGTTTTACCACTAGCATTATCTCCAATAAAAATATTCATTTTACTACCTAAAGTTATATTAAATTTATCATAATTACGAAAATTCGTAACTTTTAAGGACCTAATTATCATAATTGCTCAAAATAACGACCATATAATCACCTACACCCTATTTTAGTACTCCTATACACGCAAGAATATTATATCATATTTACCCCTAAATAAACAGAAAAAAAGCAATTATTTTGCTTTTTCTTTTCGACTTCTTATAATAGATTCTAATCTACTCGCTCTCATTACCTGATTATTAAATGAATTATAGGAAATATCTACTGTAAGTACCTTACCATTTTTAAATTCAACTTCTGTTTTAGTACTAGTAAGTTTATTATAATTTTTAATATTTTTTAAAGAAATCCAGCTACAATCATCATCTATTGGACTAGTAGTAGGAAAAAAAATTAAATTCTTAGTATCTTCTACCATAACAGGCAATTTATAACCACTATTTAATATCTCCCCTGCTCCTATTTTTCTTCCTTCATAAGAACTTCCAAAATATCTACAACTATAATCAACAATTTCTAAAGGTTTCATCTTAACCTCATAATTACAAGTATCTTCAACTACAACTGAATCCCATAAATCTCCCCCAGGCATAATAGCAAGAGTTTCATCATTAATTTCATAATCTTTCATAAAAATTCCCCCTTCAAAAAGCAATTTCTTGCTTTGCTATCAGTCTACTATATTATATTGTCGAAAATAGTATTTTTTTGTCAAAAAAGCAAAAAAAAAGGAAAATTTCCTTAATTTTTTACCTAAATTTTCAAAATTTAGTATGTTCTAATAGGTAAAACTAACTGAGTTAGACTCTCATCCTCTTCACTTTTTAATAAAATTGGTTTAATTTCACCCACAAAATGCAACTCTACTGTCTCTGTATTAAATGATTTTAAAGCATCCATCATATATTTAGAACTAAAAGACACTTTAACATCAATATCCTGATCTTTAGTAATAGTCATCTTCTCTTCTACTCTACCAATCTCAGCACTAGATGACTTCATAATTAAATTATTACCATCAGTTTCAAGTGTAACTGTATTTTTATCTTTATCACTAGTTAAAATACTAACTCTATCAACAACATCATAAAATTGATTAATATTAAAGTGTAATTTAACTAAATAATCTTTTGGTAAAAGATTAGATGTATTAGGATATGTTCCATTAATTAATCGTGATTGAAATAAAAGGTTTTGATATTTAAATAAAATCTTATTATTAAAGATATGAATTTCTATCATCTCATCACTATCATCAATAATTCTTGTAAATTCTACTAAATTACGACTAGGAATTACAATATTTTGATTTTCTTTACTTACCTTATCTAATTTTATAACTTTTCTAGCCAATCTATAAGAATCAGTTGCATTACACTCTAACATATCTCCTGTTATATTAAAGTTAATACCATTTAATATTGCTTTATTCTCATCTATAGAAGTTGCAAAAGCAGTTTGATTAACTATTTCTTTAAGTACACTAGGTAAAAGCTCTATATGACTTTTACTCTCTCCTAAATCTATATTAGGATATTCACTCTCGCTAATACCATTTAAATTAAACTCACTATTTTCTGTATAAATAAGAATCTTAAGTTCATCAACAACTTCTATATTTATATACTCATCTGGTAATTTTCTAACTATATCAGAAATATACTTTCCTTGAATAATAATACTACCTTCTTCTTTTACTTTAATAATCTCTTCATTATCACAATCAATGTGAGTTTGAATAGTAATATCATTATCACTTGCTGTTAAAACTAATTTTTTACTAGTAAGTTCAAATTTAATACCTGCTAAAACAGGAATAACATTTCTACTTGATATCGCTTTACTTACTTTATTAATCGCTTCCATTAACACATCTTTTTTTATTGTAAATTTCATTATTTATTCCTTCTTTCTTAATATATATTTTTATTTATAGAGTGGAAAATGTGGAAAACTACAATTTTCCTATATATTATACCATAAATTTTTAAAACAATGCTTGTGGATAAAAAGTTTAAAACAAAAACTTTTCAACAACTCATGGTTTCAAATCATCTTCTAATTTTTTAATAATCCCTGCTAAATCACTATTATTTTTAATCTCTTGTTCTATTTTCTCAACGGAGTGCATAACTGTAGAGTGATCCTTTCCTCCAAACTCTGTCCCTATCTTAGGAAAAGATTCACTAGTAAGTTTTCTACACAAATACATTGCAATCTGCCTTGGGAAAGCAATATTACTACTTCTTTTCTTACTTCTTATATCTTCAACAGATATCTGAAAATACTCTGCCACTATCTTTTGAATCCTAGTAATATCATTCTTTTCGCTAAGTCCTTTACTAATAAAGTCTTTCAAAGCTTCAATAGCAAGATTTATATCAATACTCGCCCCTCCCATAATAGTTGAATAAGCAACAAGTCTAGTGATAGAGCCTTCTAACTGTCTTACATCACTTCCCATATTAGAAGCAATGTATTCAATAACATCTTCTGGAATCTCTGCTTCAAAGTTACCTGCTATTATTTTCTTACGAAGAATTTCTTTCCTAAGTTCAAAATCAGGTGGATAAATATTAACAGTAAGGCCCCAACAAAACCTTGTTCTAAGTCGCTCTTCTAAGAGTTTTAAGTCATTAGGAGACCTATCTGAAGATATAATTATCTGTTTTGAGTCATTATAAAGATTAGTAAAGGTGTGGAAAAACTCCTGTTGAGTTTGTGTCGCTCCTCCAAGAAATTGAATATCATCAATTATTAAGACATCTATATTTCTATATTTATTTTTAAAGAAGTCTATATAACTGAAGTTAGTCCCCTTCTCGTCTTTTTTATTAATACCAACAAAATCATCTCTAAACTGATCACTTGTAACATAAAGAACTCTTCTATTAGAATTTTCCACAATATAATTTCCTATTGCATGCATTAAATGTGTCTTACCTAATCCACTATTTCCATATATAAACAAGGGGTTATACATTTTACCAGGATTTTCAGCAACAGATAAAGCCGCTGCTTGTGCAAACTTATTACTATTACCTACTATAAAGTTATCAAAATTATATTTAGGATTTAAATTAGATTGGTTTTTAAAAGATTTGGGAACTCCCTCCTCTCTTACCTTTTCTTCTTCCTTCTCTTTTTCTATCTTTTTATTATCTATCTCATCTGGCAGTAAAAACTCTAACTCAAAATTAGTTCCCGTAACTTTATTTAAAGACATTTTTATAAGTTCAAAATAGTTATCAGACAAATGCTTTTTATGAATAGACATAGGAACTTCAATAGTCGCGACCCCATTATCTAAACTAATAAGTTTAACATCACTAAACCAAGTGTCGAAAGCTAAGGATGAAAGTTCATCTTTTATCTCTTTCAGAACATTTTGCCATAGAATTTCGACATTCACCCTATCACCTCCCACCTGAATTTCCTAAATTACCATTATAATACTCTAAATTTGTGGAAAAAGGAATAGGAATTTTCAAATTTTTAGTTTTCCACAATTTTTCGACAAATTTCTCCACAGTTCAAATCGACAAATATCAACAAAAAATAGAGTTTTCCACATTTTCCACAAATTTTAAATTCACAAGTTAATATTTCTTTTCCACACCATGTGGAAATAGTGGAAAAAGTAAAAAAAATATGATAAAATTTAAAGAGCAGTGATAGTTATATGTCATAATTTAGGTAAATTTACATTAGAAGAAATAGAGAAAAGTATGTAATCCAAACTTTAAGAACTGGGCATTAAATTAACATATGTTGCCCCTTTAAAGTCATTAGGAGAAAATGATGATTTATTTCAGGGAATTATCTTTAATATAATAGTGATGATACAAAAGAGAATGAAAAAAGAAAAGGGAGAAGTCGTTAAAATAATTTCTTGACAAAGATAATCACTACCTATTATAATAATGTAGATTTCAAGTCTGGAGGTGTTATAATGAAAAGAACATATCAACCAAACCAAAGAAGAAGAGCAAAGAAACATGGATTCTTCGCTCGTAAAGCAAGTGCTGGTAATATTTTAAATGCTCGTCGTAAGAAGGGACGTAAAGAATTAGTAAAATAAAATTCACTGTTTTTGCAGTGTTTTTTTAACTTTAAGGTGATTATATGAACAAGAAGTATATAGTAAAAGAAAGTAGAATCTTTGATGAAGTAATAGAAACAGGTAAAAAAATCAAAAACTATAACTTTGTTATTTTTTATAAAGAAAAGAAAGATTCTCCTACTATGTATGGAATAACAGTTCCAAAGAAAGTAGGGAAGGCTCATATTAGAAATAACCTAAAAAGAAAGATTAGAGCAATTATAAGAATCTATAACAAAACCTATGAAAAAAACTATAATTGTATTATAATTATAAGAAACAGCTGTCTAAAACTATCTTATCAAGAACTATCTAGCAGCTTACAATATTTATTAGATAAAATTAAGTAAGGAGCATTATATGAAGAAAAGAAAAATAAAATCAAAAATTATCATTATAGTAATGTTATTATTTCTAGCAACAGGATGTACCACAACTTTAGTAGATAAAGATAATAAAGCAGTACAAAATCCAGAAACAGGTCAATCATTAACAGAAAATATATTATGTCAACCAGAAAATAAACAAACAAGAAAGTTATATGAAGAAAATGGTGTTAAACTAAAAGACTTACCAAAATGTTCAGAATTTACACCAGGTTCGACAGAATATGATGGACTATGGACAGGAATATTTGTTAAACCATTAGCATTTATAATCTTAACTTTAGGTAAATATATAGGAAGTTTTGCACTTAGCATAATAATAATAACTATTATAATAAGATTAATACTATTCCCATTTACAAGAAAAATGGCTGTTCAAAGTGAAATGATGAAAAAAGCTTCTCCAGAACTAGCAAGAATCCAAAAGAAATATGAAGGTAAAACCGATCAAGATTCTATGTTAAGACAAAATCAAGAAATGATGATGGTTTATAAAAAATATAATTTTAATCCATTAACAAGTTGTTTAATATCATTTATTCAACTACCTCTATTATTAGCATTCTTAGAAGCAATAAATAGGGTACCAGCAATATTTGAAGAAAACTTTTTAGGAATACAATTAGGAACAACTCCATTAGTAGGGTTTGGAACAGAAACATTCTATATGTATATAATCCTTCTAATAATAATTGGTGGTTCAACAATCTTTATGTTTAAAACAACTAGTAACCAAGCAAGTGATCCATCTATGAAGATGATGCCTATTATGATGAGTGCAATCATTATTATAACAGCATTCTTTATGCCATCCGCTTTAGGAATATATTGGTCAGTAGGTAATATCTTCGCTATAGTTCAAAATATTGTAGTACAAAGGGGGATGGAAAAACATGGTAAATAAACATGAATTTACTGGAAAAACGTATGAAGAAGCTGTTAATAAAGCTAAGATAGAGTTACAAGAATTAGAAGAAAACTTAATAATAACTACAAAAGAAGAAAAGAAAACACTTCTATCTAAAAAAGTAGAGATAGAAGTAATAGAAAAAAGAGAAGTAAAAGAGTATCTAAAAAAAATAATAAAATCTCTTTTAAAAGATATGGGCTTTGAAATAGATTTAGAAATAACAGTTAATAATGATACTCCAACATACCGTCTATATTCTACTAATGATGCTTTACTAATAGGAAAAGATGGTAAGAACTTAAAAGCTTTAACAACTGTAGTAAATGCTATTCTTACAAAAGAAATAAATACAAACTATCGTTTTTTGATAGATGTTAGTAATTATAAAGAAAAAAATGATAGAAGAATAGAGCGACTTGCCAAGAAGTTAGCAAGAGAAGTAAAAGAAACAAAGGTAGAAGTAAAAATGGACTCTATGAACTCATATCAAAGAAGACTAGTTCATAATATTTTAAATAATAATAAGTATGTTTATACTGAAAGTGTAGGAGAAGAACCTAATCGCTGTGTTGTTATAAAACCTCGTGATTAGGTTTTTTTGTAAAAAAGTGACTAATTTAAAAAACTTTCCTTGTTTACCTTTACAGTATCACAAAATATCTATATAATAATAAGATTGAAAAAGGAAAGGAAGGTGTTATATGCAAGAAATAGTAACAGAAAATGTAAATGATTTAGAATTTTTAAAAATACTATTAACAACTGAAATAGATAAAATAAAAACAAATTTAAGTGACTTAAAGAAATATCCTAAAGTTCAAAGTTATATTATTTTAGAGAAGAAAAGAGAAAACTTAAAAATAAATCAAATCTATGGAGGATTAAAAAAAATAGAAATTAAAGATAAAATAGATAATTTAATTAATACTTATATAGAAGTAAAACAGTATGTAGAAAGTATAAATGCATTAAGCGAGTATGAAGAAGATTTAATAAACTTAGATAATTTAACTTCTATAGATGGTATTATTTATAATAAAGAAAAAAAATACAAGATATACTATTCTCCAAAAAAAGTTTTAAAACATCTAATAGAATTAAAAGAAAGAAATGGACTATCTTCAATACTTACTATTGGAGAGATAAATAATTATATAGATGTTGTAAGAGAATGTTTACAAAATCAAATTCATTATGAAGATGATAAAGTTGTAGATGAAATATTAACTTATAAAGTATATGAAAATCCTTGTAATTATGATATAAAAAATATAAGAGAAATACCATCTATAAATTTAGAATATTTATATAAAAAAGATAACTTAACAGAAAGAGAAAAAGAAGCTTTCTTTGGAACTGAGGCCCATAAAGCTTTAGGTATATCTAAAGAACAAGATAAAGTAAAAAGAATAGGAGCAAAGAAAAATGTCTGATACAATAGTAGCGATTTCAACAAAATTAGGAGTAGGGGCTATATCCATAGTAAGAGTAAGTGGCAAAGATTCTATACCTTTAGTAAATAAAGTCTTTAGAGGAAAAGATTTAACTAAAGTAGATTCTCATACTATAAATTATGGCTTTATTAATAATGGTAAAGAAGATATAGATGAAGTTTTAGTAACAGTAATGAAAGCTCCTAAAACCTTTACAAGGGAAGATATAGTAGAAATAAATTGTCATGGAGGAATCGCTACAACTCTTAGTATTTTTGAACTTTTAATAGAAAAAGGAGCAAGGAAAGCAGAAAGAGGAGAATTTACTAAAAGAGCCTTTCTTAATGGCAGAATAGATTTAACAGAAGCTGAAGCTGTAATGGACTTAATAGATAGTAAGACTGATAATAGTAGAAAGCTAGCATTATCATCTCTAGAAGGTTCTTTAAAGAAATATATCAATAGTTTTAGAGATAAATTAAAACATGTCATAGCAAACATTGAAGTTAATATAGATTATCCTGAGTACTATGATATAGAAGAAGTTACTAAGAAAGAATTAAAAGAAGTAATAACTGATTTAGAAAAAGATTTACAAAGTTTAGTAAAGAAGTCAGAAGAAAGACAAATTATCAAAAATGGTATTAAGACTATTATTATAGGTAGACCTAATGTAGGAAAGAGTAGTATATTAAATAGATTTCTAAAAGAAGATAAAGCTATTGTCACAGATATTGAAGGAACAACAAGAGATATTGTAGAAGGAAGTATTATCTTTGATGGTATAGAATTATCTTTAATAGATACAGCAGGTATAAGAGATACAGATAATTTAGCAGAAAAAATAGGAGTAGAGAAGAGTTTATCTTTAATAAACAAAGCTAACCTTATTATAGTAGTACTAAACTCAAATGAAGAGTTAAATGATAATGATAAGTTTATTTTAGATAAAGTAAAAGATAAGAATCCTATTATAGTTTTAAATAAGAATGATTTACCTAAGAAAATTGATAAAAATAAATTAGACTTTAAACATATTGTAAGTACTAATACTAATGCCCTAGATGGAATAGAACCATTAAAAGAAGAGATAAAGAGTATGTTTAAACTATCAGAAATAAAAGAAGACGATTATACTTATCTTGCTAATGAAAGACAATTAAGCTTAGCTAAGAAAGCACTTAATAGTTTAGGACAAGCTAAAGTTAGTTTAGAAAGTGATGAGCCTGTTGATATAATAGAAATAGACTTAAAAGAAGTATTTGATATACTAGGTTCTATTACAGGAGAAAGTTATAGTGATGAACTATTAGATGAGTTATTTGCAAACTTCTGTGTAGGAAAATAAGAAAGAAATGATAGAAATGAACGAAAAAATTACTAAGAAAAATTCAATTTTATTTAATCAATTATGGATAAACAAAGCAATAGAAGAAGGCAATAGTTTTGTTTTAATATCTAAAAAAGAAGACGATAGAAGTATCGGTGAAATAATAGAAGAAAAATATTTAGAAGAAGATTTAGAGCCTAAAAGCAAGAAAGTAACTGAACATGATTCCTTATTATTTCAAAGAGAATGGCTAAAAAAATATAGAGATGAAAATTTACCTATTCCAAATAGAAAAATTGCTGGAAAATATAGTTTAGGACAAATTCTTTCTTTGAGATATTTTGAAATGGAAATAATAGAAAATTT
>DVKQ01000029.1 GCA_018715925.1 Candidatus Onthousia faecipullorum | reverse complement strand
AAGTACATTTAAAACTATCACTATTATATCTAGGTATTAAATGAATATGATAATGTTTTACATCTTGTCCATAATAATTATTTTGACAAATAGTTAAACCATCAATATTAAGTTTCTCTTTTAAGATAGGGTAAATCTTTGTCTTAATAACATCTATCATATAAATAATTAACTCATTAGGTGTAGTAAATAAATTCTCATAATGTTCTTTAGGTATTACTAAAGTATGACCATCACTATTAGGATTAACATCTAAGAAAGCTAGAACTTTATCGTCTTCATATACTTTATAAGATGGAATATCTCCTTTAATTATTTTACAAAATAAACAATCATTCATTAAAATTTCCTCCTTCTACTAATTTAATTATACCATTATTATCAAAAGTAACACTATAATTATTTGTGCTTAATCCATTACTTGTAGAAATACTATTAAAACTATTAATTAAATTGCTAAGATAAATATCATCTAAACTATCAACTTTAACATAATAACTAACAGAATATAACCCAGTATTATAAATATTACCTTCTAAGATATCTATCACTTCAGCATCATTATATCTATTTAAATCTTTAAAACTAATTTTAATATTTTGATAATTAGTATTTTTAAAGACTTCATTATATTTCTCTAATACTAAATCTTCACACTTTTCGATAACCTTTTTCCCCTTTACATAATTCTCTTCATAATTATCAGTAATTTTATTATTAATAGATTTAATAGTAAAGTTTAAATCATTATAATCTCTATCATAATAAGTAATGCTATAACTATTATCTTCTTCGTTATATTTTAAATCACCAACTCTTACATTTAAAGTAGAATAGTTCTCTTCATAGTAATTATTAATATCTCTTGTTACATTTTTTACTTTAAGACTAGGTACTTTTTCTCTAACAATAATAATACCAAAAAAGATAATTATAAGGCCAAAAAGTAATGCTTGTCCTATCATTAATTTATTCATTTTTTTATTATACATAAAAACCACTATCCATCCTCGTTATTATTTTATCAAAATCTTTAAATATAAGCAATTATGTGTTATACTAAGCATGTCTTTTAACATAAATATTGACAATTTAATAATATATTCTATCATACAATTAGAAAGGGTGATAATATGTTTAAAATAGATAAGTTAAATGTAAAGATAAAAGATAATAATAAAGAGATTTTAAAAGATTTTTATCTTACTATAAATGATGGAGAAATACATGCTATTATGGGACCTAATGGAGTAGGAAAGAGTACATTATCAAAAGTAATAATGCATCATCCTGATTATGTTATTAATGATGGTTCTATTACTTATAATGATAAAGTTCTAAATGATTTAACAACAGATGCCATTGCAAGACTAGGTATATATTTACTTATGCAAGATCCATCTATTATTGATGGTGTAAGTAATAGTGAAGCCCTAAGAACTGCTTTAAAAGAGCGTGACAGTGATACTAATCTATATTCTTTTATTACTAAGATGAAAAAAGAATTAGATTCTCTAAATCTACCAAAAGATGCTATGCATAGATCTATTAATAAAGGATTATCTGGTGGTGAAAGAAAGAAAAATGAAGTTTTAGGATTAAAAGTCTTAACACCTAGTTTTATTATCTTAGATGAATTAGATAGTGGACTAGATGTAGATAGTCTAAAAGTAGTTGCAAATAATATTAATGATTACTTAAAAGAACATAAAGATACAAGTGTTTTAATTATTACTCACTATAGTAGAGTTCTAGATTTAATTAAACCAGATTATGTCCATGAAATGAAAGATGGTAAGATAATTAAAACAGGAGATATTACTCTTGCCAAACAAATAGAAAAAACAGGTTTTACCGGGGTAAATGAAGTGGAGTCTAGTGAAAATTATGAATAATATATTATTAGATAGTGCTATAAGTTTTAGTAAAGAAGGCACCTATAAATTAGAACTAGATAAAGATACTACTATAAGTGTTGAAAGTGATAATGTAAAACTATATCTTGTAACTAAAAATAATATAAAAGTTGATTTCAATATTTTAAACTCTACAAGTATTTATAATATTACTACTGAAAGTATTACTGTTAATATTAATATCTATAATAATGCTAAATTAGACTTTTATGAAATGACTGTTACTGATAAAAAGATAACTAATGAAGTAAATGTTTATCATAAAAATAAAGAAACAACAAGTAATGTTACATGTCATGGTATTAGTTATGGTAAGGGAGATTTAAAGTTTAGTGTTAATGGTTATATAAAAAAAGGTATGATAGGTTCTATTTGTAATCAAAGTAATAGAATAATTAATTTAGATGAGGGTAAGAGTTCAATAAAGCCTAATCTCTTTATAGATGAATTTGATTCTACTGCAAATCATTCCGCTTACACAGGACCTTTTGATAATAAGTTATTATTCTATTTAGAAACAAAGGGAATAAGTAAAAAAGAAGCTTTTAATCTCTTATTAAATGGTTTTATGAAAGTGGTAGAGTTACCAAAAGACTATGAAAGTGTACTTGATAATATTTTAGATAAAGTAATGAGGAGGTGATTATTATTAATCGTGAAGATTTTCCTATTTTAAACAATAATATAATATATTTCGATAATGGAGCGACTACTCTAAAACCAAAATGTGTAGTAGAAACGATGACTGATTATTACTATAACTATGGAGCGAATATTCATAGAGGAGATTATAAAATATCACTTAAAGCAAGTGAAGAATATGAGAAGGTTAGAGATAAAGTAAAAGACTTTATAAATGCTAAAAGTAGTAAAGAAATAGTTTTTACTAGTGGTGATACAGACTCTATTAATAAGATAGTTTTTGGTTTCATGAAAGACTATTTAAATGAAGGAGATGAAGTCCTACTTACTAAAAGTGAACATGCTTCAAACGTTTTACCTTGGTTAGAGTTATCTAAAGATAAAAAAATAAAGATAAACTATATTCCTCTAAATGATAATCATGAACTAACTCTAGAAGCTTTAATTAATACTATAACAGATAAAACTAAAGTAATCTCTATCGCTCATATTACTAATGTAGTAGGAGATGTAAGAGATATTCATGAAATAAGTAAAATCGCTCATCAGCATAACATAATATTAGTAGTAGATGGTGCCCAAAGTGTTCCTCATATGAAGACAGATGTTATTAAAGATGATATTGACTTTTTAACATTTTCTGCTCATAAAATGTTAGGACCAACTGGGGTAGGAGTACTTTATGCTAAAGAAGAATATCTTGAAAAGATGAGACCTATAGAATACGGTGGTGGCATGAACCAATACTTTGAAGTAACAGGAGAAGTAGAATATAAAAGTATCCCCACAAGATTTGAAGCAGGAACTCCTCCTATCGCTGAAGTAATAGGATTAGGTGCAGCGATAGATTATTTACAAAGTATTGGTATGGATAAAATCTATCAGTATGAAAAAGAACTAAAGAGATATCTTGTCTCTAAACTAGAGAAAAATCCTAAAGTAATTTTATATAACAAGAGTACCGATAGTGGTGTCTTAGCTTTTAATCTAGAAGGAATCTTTAGTCAAGATACAGCTATTTACCTAGACCATTATAATATCTGTGTAAGAGCAGGAAATCACTGTGCAAAAATATTAAAAGATGAAATAAATATTAAAAATACTTGTAGAATTAGTTTATACTTTTATAATACTAAAGAAGAAATAGATAAGTTAGTAGAAGCTTTAGAAAAAAGCGATGATTTATTTAAAGTAATATTGTAGGAGGAGTAATCATGGATGCAGAATTAAAAAGAGAAATAATACTAGATAATTATAATAATCCTTATCATAAAGGATTAAAAAATGAAACTGGTTATAAAAAAGCGAATACTAATAATGAATCTTGTATTGATAATATCGATATAGAACTAAAAATAGAAGATGGTAAGGTAGTAGATGCTAATTTTGATGGTGAAGCTTGTGCTATCTCAACATCTGCCACCTCTATCTTCTTACAAAAAATAATAGGAAAGAGTGTTAGTGAAGTAAAAGACTTAATAGAAAATTATGAACATTTAATAGATGAAAAAGACTATGATGAAGAAAAATTAGGAGAACTTATGGCCTATGATACTATCTATATGCAACCTAATAGAAAACACTGTGCCCTTCTTCCTGTTGATACAATAAATAAGATTCTAAAGGAGGTAGAAAGTGGAGATTAAAGGACTTACTAAAGAGAACATTTTAAAAATTTCAGTTCATAAAAAAGAAAGAGACTGGGTAAAAGATTATCGAATAAAGTCATATGAATACTTTGAAAAGATGAATAAAAACCTACCTTTTGGACCTAAGTTTGAACTTAACTTTGATGATATTATTTACTATAAGAGTGCAACTGATGAATTAACTGATGATTGGTCTAAAGTAATGAAACCAATTAAAAGTGAATTAGATGAATTAGGTGTTCTTGAAAGTGAACAGTATATGGATGGTATGGGTGTTCAGTATGAAAGTGAAGTAATTTATCATAATATGCTTAAAGAGCTAGTTGATAAAAAAGTGATCTTTACATCAATTGATAATGCTATTAAAGAGTATCCTGATCTTGTAAAAAAATACTTTGGTAAGATAGTTAAAAATACTGATAATTTATATGCAGCCTTAAATGGTTCTGTTTTCTCAGGCGGTAGTTTTATCTATATACCACCTCATACTAAATTAAATAGACCATTACAAAGTTATTTTAGAATTAATAGTAAAGGTATGGGACAGTTTGAAAGAACTTTAATTATTGTTGATGATGATAGTGAGTTACATTATATTGAAGGATGTACTGCTCCAACTTATGCCACTTCATCTTTACACGCTGCTGTTGTGGAAATCTATGTAGGAAAGAACAGTAAGTGTCGTTATACCACTATTCAAAATTGGGCTCCTAATGTTTATAACTTAGTTACTAAAAGAGCTTTAGTAGAAGAAAATGGTACTATGGAGTGGATTGATGGTAATATAGGAAGTAAACTAACAATGAAATATCCTTGTTGTATCTTAAAAGGAGATAACTCAACTGGTACATGTATTAGTATCGCTGTTGCATCCCATAATCAAATCCAAGATACAGGAGCAAGAATGATTCACTTAGGTAAAAATACAAATAGTAAGATTATCTCTAAAAGTATTTCTAGAACTGGTGGTAATGCTACTTATAGAGGAGATGTCAAGATTAAAGAAGAAGCTACTAATTCATACTCTATGATAAAATGTGACACTTTAATACTAGATAAAGATAGTATAAGTGATACTATACCTACAAATATAGTCTCTAATAACACTAGTACAATAGAACATGAAGCGACTGTTTCTAAGATAAATGATGCTAATATTTTCTATCTTGAAAGTAAAGGAATACCTAAAGAAACTTGTGAAGAATTAATAGTTTTAGGCTTTCTAGAAGAGTTTAGAAAAGAGCTACCAATGGAGTATGCTGTAGAACTAAATCAAATTTTGAAAAAAAACTTGTAATTTTGCAAATTGACCCCCAAAATGGAGGTCAATTTTGCATTTTCACCGGGCGAATTTGCAAAATTTGGCAAAAAAATGGCTCGAATTTGCAAAATTGCCTTTTTGCATAGATTTTAAAACTATGTTACCTTATCTTCCGAAAGGAGGAATTGTATGCTAAATAGTCTAATTTTAGTAGGACGTCTTACCAAAGATATTGATATAAAAGAAACAGAATCTGGTAAGAAAGTAGGAACACTTTCATTAGCAGTACCACGTTCTTTTAAGAATATGGATGGAGTTTATGAAACAGACTTTATCAATTGTACACTTTGGGAAGAGAAAGCTAAACTAACTAAAGAATATTGCACAGTAGGTGATATAGTTGGTGTTAAAGGACGTCTTCAAAGTAATATTATTAAGACAGATGAAGGATCTAGATACTTTCTAGAAGTAGTTGCCGATAAAGTCACATTTTTGTCAAATAAGAAGAAAGAAAATGTCAAAAATACTGATAATTAGCCGTTTTTAACCTTATTTTTCAATAATTTTAAAATAACAGTTGACTTTTACTAGAAAAATGATTTATATATTTAGTAAACAATTAAGTAAGGAGAGACAAATATGCTTTTAAGTAAACGTTTAAAAGAGTTGCGTATTTCAAATGGATTAACGCAACGCGAGTTGGGCGAGCGCGTAAATGTTACAAAAGTAAGTATTTGTTGTTACGAAAATGGCACAAGAGTCCCAACTCTAGATACCTTAACTAAATTAGGAAAGGTTCTAAATGTAGATGTTGATTATCTACTAGGATATGATAATCCTGTAAAGCCAAAGGGTAAGAATAAAAAGGTTACTACTATGGCAGAAGAAGAAATAGAGTTTATTATGGGACTAAGAGAAATAGAATCTATTCATCAATTGATAATAGAAGATCCTAAAAAGGCTCTTGAGCTTATAAGTAAGAGGTTAGTTGACTAATCTCTTTTTCTATTACTAAGGAAATGTAAAATATTGTGAAGTCACTTGTAATTATAGTTCTTTTTAACTATTATTAAATTAGGTGATGTGTGGCAAGTTCTATCGTGAAAAGCGATAGGTAAGTTTTACAACTTGCAACTGATAAAACGAAAAGTAGAATGAGTGGGTAACGCCACGAAATGCTTTCCATAAGAACTGCGACATGCATAATGATAGTAATAGATATCAATATGTATGGGAACTCGCTGAAGTCGACTGAAGTATA
>DVKQ01000028.1 GCA_018715925.1 Candidatus Onthousia faecipullorum | reverse complement strand
GAGACAATGTGGGTGTGGATACCAAGATATTCGTATACAATTGCAAGTGAAAATGGGACTACATATTATGGTAAAAGAGGTGTTTATTTGAATAGTACACCAACAGCAGCTTTGCCAGGAGAGATAGATATTAAATTTGTAGATAAAGATAGAGTGACTTTAAAGGTTCCTACTAATTTACAATTGTATTAAAAATATAAAAATTTAAATCCTATATTTTTATAAACTTCTGATGCTCTAGGAAGGTTTAAAAGATTAGCAAATATTAAATTATAAAGCTCATCAAATAAGAAGATAGCACAGATTGTATAACTTAATATTAAAAAGGCTTTTTTAGGCATCTTTTTTGCTAGATAAAAACAAAGTGGTACTATTAAATACATTAATAGTAAAGCTGAGAATCCAAAGACTAAAACACTTCTTAGACATACATATCCATCAATATTACCAAAGCTTAATATTTCATTTGTATAATCCCAACACTTTATATGCATGATATGTTTCATGAAAGCTCCACCAATATATTCAAGTATTCCAGTAGATATCATACTTACAATAAAAACAAATAGAGGACTCTTTCTTTTCTTATAAGTTAAAACATATATCAATATAGCACCCATGGCATAAATATTTATCCATGGTAAGAAATTACCTCCACGCCAGTATATTTCAGTCATACCACTATTAAAATAATAAAATACTACTTCATAGAGCCATCCAAACATTCCTGATATTACTATTATTAAACAAAATATTCCTAACATAGTTTTTTTATCAAAATTATGATTTTTATTTAAATACTCCTTATACTTCTTCATGACTATTAACTCCTTTAATACTTACAGTTTATCAAAAAAAGAGATGTATTTAAATATTTTATTAAGATAATGACATAATTGGACGTTTTACATAAACTATTATTGGAGTTGATATTATGTATAAATTGCCTATATTACCTTATTTGTTTCAAAATTTAGAGCCATATATTGATACTCATACAATGGGATTACATTATCATAAACATGAACAGAATTATTTAAATAAATTAAATGAATTGTTAGTAAAAAATAATTTTGATTATCGTTATGATATAGATGAGTTGTTCTATCATATTGATAAATTTAATGAAAGTGATAGAGAAGATATTCTATATAATTTAGGTGGAGTCTTAAATCATAACTTATACTGGAAGAGTATGAGTCCTAATAGAGTATTACCAAGTGGAAGATTAAAAGAAGATATAGATAAGAAATATGGAAGTGTAGATAAATTCTTTTTAGAGTTTAAGAATAAAGCAATGAGTTTAAAAGGCTCTGGTTATACTTTTTTAGTAGTAAAAGATGATGGTTCTCTAGATATTATAAATCTATCTAATCAAGAACTACCACAGTCTTTTGGGTTTATTCCATTATTTAATATGGATATGTGGGAACATGCTTATTATTTAAATTATAAGAATGAAAAAGGAAACTATATAGATAATTTCTTGATAATTGCAGATTTTTCTAATGCTAGTAAACTTTATAATAGTTTAATGAAGTAGGTAATTGAGTGATAATTTAATCACTCTTTTTTAGTAAAATATTTTTTTCTGCTAATAATATAAGTGTAAAGTTAATCTCTTTTGTTTGTAAGATGTATTAAAATAAATTATACTATTATTAAAGATAGAAAGAAGTGATGATATGCTTTTAGATATAGTTATTTTATTAATAGGTTTTGTAATAATCATTAAATCATCAGATGTTTTAGTAGATGCAGCATCATCTTTAGCTTTAAAGTTAGGAGTTCCTAAGATGTTAATTGCTCTTACAATTGTTTCCTTTGGTACTTGTGCTCCTGAAGTTGCTATATCTTTTAGAAGTGTTGCAAATGGTGATGGAGTAATGGCTTTTGCCAATGTTATAGGTAGCTCGATTGTAAATGTATTCTTAATTATAGGACTTGCAAGTTTTATAAGACCTATTAAAGTAAGACATGCTACTGTAAAAAAAGAATTACCTTTGCTTTTTATTGTTACAACAGTTTTCTCTATATTAATGTTAGATGCTGCTTTTAATCCTTTAACTCCTAATACTTTTTCAAGAAGTGATAGTTTAATATTAATGTTATTATTTTGTATGTTTATTCTTTATTTAGTAGGTATGCTATTTAAAAGAAATAAAAATAATAAAGAAGAATCTGATAAAGGAAAGTTTTCTATTGTAGTATCTTGTCTTTTACTACTTGTTACTATTATTTTAATAATTTATAGTAGTGAGATGATTATAGACTCTGCTAAGTCAATTGCAACTGCTTTAAATATAAGTGAGAAAGCAATTACTATGACTGCTATTGTAATAGGAACAAGCTTACCTGAGATGATTATGACTGTAACAAGTGCTAGAAAAGGTGAGTTTGATATGGCTATTGGAAATATCATTGGTACTAATATCTTTAATATATGTATAGTTTTAGGACTTCCTATTCTTATTTTTGGTAATATTGTTCTAGAAGGATTTGGCTTTATTGATATACTTGCAGTATTCTTATCATCATTCCTTTTATTTGTCTTTGCAAGAAGTGAAAGAGAAGTTAGTAAAAAAGAAGGAACTATTATGTTAATAGTATTTGTCCTTTATTATGTATATATGTTATTCTTTTAGTATATTAAATGGAGGTGCTACAAAATGGAAAAAAATGAAGTAATAGATGCAATAAGACTTTTAAGAAAATATAATACAGAGACTAATAGAATAGAAGTTAAGAGTGCTTTATTAGGTTTTCCTAAAAAGTGTTATGATACAATATCTAGTTTTTCTAATAAATATGGTGGCATTATTATTTTTGGTTTAAGTGAAGATGAGAATTTTAAAACAGAAGGTGTTTATGATATTAATGATTTACAGAAACAAATAACTTCTTTATGTAGTGATGCTATGGTTCCTAGGGTTAGAACGGATATACTACCACTTGAGTTTGAAGGCAAGAATATTCTTGCTGTAAAAATAGAAGAATTAAGACAAAATTAAAAGCCTTGTTATTATAAACCTAAAGGATTAAAAGCAGGTTCTTATACAAGAGAAGGCGATAGAGATTAGTTATTGACTGATTATGAGATTTATGCTTTTGAAAGTTATAATGATCATATTTTTGAAGATACAAGACCTACTAAAAAATCTAGTCTTGAAGATTTAAATGAGGAGAGTTTAAAAGAATATCTTAATAAAATAAAAGAAATAAAGCCTAACTTTGCTAAAAATAGTTATGAAAAGAATTTAAAACTATGTGGTATAGTTGATAGTGATAATAATAAATTATATTCAACACTTGCAGGAACACTTATTTTTGGAGATTATCCCCAAAGCTTTTATCCTCAATTGTTTGTCGCTTGTTCTGTTATACCAGGAACAAAATTAGGTGATATTGGTCCTTTAGGAGAAAGATTTATTGATAATCAAAGAGTAGAGGGAACTATAGAAGAGATGCTTGATGGTACTATGAGATTTTTAAGAAGAAATATGAAGACTAGAGTAATAATAGATTCTAATGGTAAAAGAGAAAATAGAACTGAATATCCTTTAGAAGCATTAAGAGAGGCTGTTGCCAACGCTTTAATCCACAGGGATTATAGTAAAGAAACAGAAAGTGCCTTTATTTCTGTTTATATGTATGAAGATAGAGTAGAGATTTTAAATCCTGGAGCATTATATGGTGCTAATAAAATAGAAAAACTTGGAACTGATACTATAATGGAGTCAAGGAATCCTACAATAGTTAGAATATTAGAAGAAAAAGGTTCTATTATAGAAAATAGGCATACAGGTATTCCTACTATGAAAAGAGAAATGGAAAAGTATGAATTACCTGAACCAGAATTTTATGAAGAAAGAGGAAGTTTTAAAGTTATATTTAGGAATAGTATGAATTTCGAACTTGATAGTATTAGTGAACAAGTTGGTGGACAACAAAATATAATAAATACTATATATAATATGGAAAGTGATACAGAAAGTGATACAGAAAGTGATACACAAAGTGATACAGAAAGTGATACACAAAGTGAAGTATTTAATAATGTATTAGCATTTTGTAAAGAACCAAAAACTGCTAAAGAAATTAGAAATTATTTAGGTATTTCTTCAAAAAGATATGTTGCTTACAAAATATTAAAGCCGCTTATCGATTTAAATAAATTAGAGTATACTAATAAGAAAATTACTAATGCTAGAAATCAAAGATATGTAACTGTTAGAGATAATAAAAAATAGGAAGTGTAATAATTATATGAGTACAAAGTATTTAAAAGTTATGTTTGATGATATTAGTGGTGCTAATGATAATTTAAAATATAAACTTGATGAAGTAAATATTGCCAAAAACTTTAATCCTAATGCTAATAATCCTAAAGAAATGGGTGGATTTAATTTTTCGACTGAAGATAAGATATTTAGATGGTTAGTTAGAGGAGATACTTTATATGATGTAATAATATCAGAGGATGCAGAGATTATTAATGTTTCAAGTAACTCTGCTCCTAATGGTGTATTTAGGACTAATAAAATAATTTTAACTAATAAAAGAAAAATGACGGATGAAATGGCAATGTATTTCTATAAGAAATCTAACTTGCCAGAAAAATCATATTATAAAGCTTTAGCAGGTATTATGGTAAGAGGTTATAAAAATACTTGTTTACAATTGATTAGGGATAAAGTTAATAAGGATAATATAGATTTAGTATTAAAAGAAATCAATGATTTTGTAGGACCTAATATGAGTAAAGAAAAAGATAATAGTCATAAAGTCTTTTATGAAGTTATGGATGTTTTAAATAAAATAAAAGTGTCAAATGAGTGACAATCTCTTTAAATTATTCTTTAGTTTTGTTATACTTGAGTAGTAAAGGTACGAAAGAGAGTGGTAGTTATGGCTAAAAGAAAGAAAAAGAAAGAAACTAAAAAAGGTTTTGCTCATTCAAAAGAACTATATGGAGTACTATTTGTATTAACTTCTATACTTGGTATTGGTAGATATGGTCCTGTTGGTAATATGATTGCATCCTTTGCAATATTTCTTGTAGGGGTATTTTATAATGTACTATTAGTTGTTTTATTAGTACTTGGAGCATATTTAATTATAAATAGAGAGTGGCCTAATTTATTTACAACTAAAATGTTAGGTATTTATCTATTAGTTATAGGACTTCTTGTTTTAATGCATGAGAACTTTATCTTACAAAATGATAGTAATGCTATTAAAGTATTTAGTGAAACTACTAATCAGTTAATTAACTCTTTTTCAGATGTTATGAAAGGGGCAAGACCTAATGCTATTGGGGGAGGTATTATAGGTTGTACCTTTGGAGTTTTATTTATGTTATTATTCTCATATAGAGGTATGCAGATAATCGCTTGGACTTTAATTATTATAGGTTTCTGTCTATTTACAGGATTCTCTATTGTTGATTTTGTTAAAGATAAAGCAAATAAGGCAAAAGAGAAGTTTCCTAAGAGAGATAAGAGTAAGAATGAAGAAGAAACTAATAGTAAGAAACCTATTATAACAGGTAATGTTGAACCTGTTATGGGTGAGATAAAAGATGATGATAAGAAGATAGTTATATCTAGTTTAGATGAGCTTACTAAAGCGAAAGTTCATGAAGATGCTCCTAAAGAAGATATTAATCATGTTAGTGAAGTAAATGTTGTAGATGAAAATAAAGTTACTGTTAAACATAATTATGTATTGCCATCTATTGATTTATTAGATGCTCCTAAGAAAAAGAAGAATAGTATTAATCAAAGTTTAATTGAAAAGAATATAGAAATACTTGAGAAAGTATTAAAAGACTTTAATATTATTGGTAAAGTAGTAGAAGTACATATTGGTCCTACTGTTACTCAGTATGAATTAGAACTTCATTCTGGTACTAAGGTTAGTAAGCTTTTATCTATTCATAGAGAAATAGCTTTAGCGATTGCTACTAAAGATGTTAGAATACAAGCTCCTATTCCTGGGAAGAATACAGTAGGTATAGAAATTGCTAATAAAGAAACTGCTTCTGTATCATTTAGAGAAGTATTAGAAAAAGTACCTAAGTCACTTGATGGTTCTAAATTACTTTGTCCTTTAGGTAAAAATATTATGGGTAATGTTATTTGGTGTGAAATTAATAAAACACCTCACCTTTTAGTAGCAGGTTCTACTGGCTCAGGTAAATCTGTTTGTATTAATGGTATTATATGTTCTATTTTAATGAGAGCGAAACCTGATGAAGTTAAACTTGTTATGGTTGATCCTAAGAAGGTTGAACTTTCTGGTTATAATGGGGTTCCTCATCTAATGAGACCTGTTGTTACTGATCCTAAAGAAGCATCAGTTGCACTGTCTAAGATAGTTTCAGAGATGGAGCGACGTTATGATACATTTAGTGAGACTAAGACTAAGAATATTGCAACTTATAATGATTATGTAGAAAAGATGAATAAGACTCTACCAGCTGATGAACAAATTAAGAAAATGCCATTTATTGTTGTAATAATAGATGAGTTAGCAGACCTTATGTTAGTTGCAAGTAAAGATGTAGAAGCATCTATTATGAGAATTACTCAGATGGCTAGAGCTGCTGGTATTCACTTAATTATTGCAACTCAAAGACCATCAACTGATGTAATTACTGGTGTTGTTAAAGCGAATATTCCAAGTCGTATATCATTTGCAGTATCTAGTAGTATAGATTCAAGGACTATTCTTGATATGACGGGTGCAGAAAAACTACTTGGTAAAGGTGATATGTTATTCTTACCAATGGGAGAAGCAGATCCAGAACGTATTCAAGGTGCTTTTATTTCAGATGATGAGATTAAAAGAATTATTGATTATACTATTGAACAACAAAAAGCGGAGTATGATCAAAGTTTTATGAACTTGTCAGGTGATAGTGAAAAATCAGCTTCTCAAAAAGAAGATATGGCTCAAGTGGAAGAATATGATGATCCGTTATATAATGAAATAGTGGAATTTGTAATAGAGACACAGAAAGCTAGTGCATCACTATTACAAAGAAGATTTAAACTTGGTTATAATAGGGCGGCAAGAATTATAGATTTATTAGAAGAGCGAGGTATTATTGGACCTGCTAATGGTTCTAAGCCAAGAGAAGTACTGGTTAAGTTAGATGATAGTGAAGAAGATAATATGTAAAATAATGGTTAAAAATAGTGTTAATCATTATTTTTTATTTACTATTTTGGACTCTATGGTATAATACAGTTATGTTTTAGAGGGGATGTGTTAATATGTTTGTAGATGAAGTAACACTTAAAGTAATCGCTGGTAATGGTGGAGATGGTTGTACTGCTTTCCGTCGTGAAAAATATATTCCTATGGGTGGTCCTTATGGTGGTAATGGAGGACATGGAGCAGATATTATCTTTAAAGTAGATGAAGGTCTTCATACCTTACTTGATTTACGTTATCAAAAAGAAATTAAAGGTAAAAAAGGAGAAAATGGTAAAGGAAAAAATCAACATGGTAAAGGAGCAGAACCTTTGGTAGTTAAAGTACCTCAAGGAACTGTTGTAACAGACTTAGATACTGGCCTTATCTTAGCCGATTTAAAAGGTAAAAATGATTCTGCAATAATTTGTAAAGGTGGTAGAGGTGGTCGTGGTAATACGGCTTTTAAAACACAGACAAACACCGCTCCAAACTTCTCTGAAAATGGGGAACCAGGTGAGGAGAGAACTATTAAAGTAGAACTTAAACTTCTTGCAGATGTTGGTCTTGTTGGCCTTCCTAGCGTTGGTAAGAGTACTATTATTTCTAAAGTAAGTAAAGCGAAACCTAAGATAGCAGAGTATCACTTTACAACATTAAAGCCTAATCTTGGAGTAGTACGTGCTACTAACGGTAAAACCTTTGTTATGGCTGACCTTCCTGGATTAATAGAAGGTGCTAGTAAAGGAGAAGGCTTAGGTGATAGGTTCTTACGTCATATAGAACGTACTAGAGTAATACTTCATGTTATTGATATGGCAGGTACGGAAGGAAGAGAACCGTATGAAGATTATCTTTTAATCAATAAAGAACTTGAAGAGTTTAATAAAAAACTACTTACTAAACCTATGGTTATAATTGCAAATAAAATGGATATTGAAGGTAGTAGGGATAACCTTACTAAATTTAAAGAGAAAGTTAAAGATAAGAAAATCTTTGAGATAAGTGCAATTACAAGTGAAGGACTTATGGAAGTGGTAGATTACTTAAGTGATTTATTAGATACTATAAAAGAAGAAAACCTCTATGAAGATGATGCTTTTGAGTCTCATGTCTTATATAAGTTTAAAGAAGAGAAACCTTTTACTATAGAGAAAGTTGGGGAAGACTTTGTAATTAAGGGAGAAAAAGTAGAGAAACTATTTAAAATGACTAAATTTACTGATGAAGGCATTAAAAGATTTAGTAATAAGCTAAGAAAAATGGGTATTGATGAAGAACTTGAAAAAATGGGTGCAGTTGATGGGGATATGGTTAGAATATTAGATTTTTACTTTGAGTATCGTAAGTAATGCAAGAGTTAGATAGATTATTAAATCCTAATAAGAGATTTTTAGAGTATCAAGATTATCTAATAGATTTAATCTCTAGTTCCTATCATAAAAGTTTTAAAGACTTAATTGCTACTAGAATTAAAGATGCTTTCTACTTCTTTGATTCGACTCCAGATGTAACTTATCAATTTATAAAAGAGTTTAATCCTAACATTAAAAACTTAATAAAATATTATTTATTAAATAAAGATTATGAAAAGAAAAAGTCATCATATCAGTATTTAGGTAAGAAATATTATTGTGATTATTTAAAAGGTTTCTTAGATTTAAGTGCTTCTTGCTTTAGAAAAAATATAGATATAATCTTAGGACTAAACTTTGAAGTTTTTTCTAAAGAATATAATAAAATGTTACTTTCTTCTAATATATCTAGGAAAGTGAAAGAAATAATCGAAGAAGAAAGAGATAATTATATAAGTACGTTTAAGAGTATAGGTATAGAACCAATTACGGATGAGAACGTAATTCAAGATTGTCTAAATATGAAAGAAAAACTAAATTATATATATAAAGCGTGTATTATTAAAGATTCTTTATATGGTAAAAGTGTTATGAAAAAGATAGAAAAATTAAATATAGATTCTAATATACTATTATATTATATTGTAGGAAGTATAGCTTTTATGGAAAATAATACTGAAGCAAGGGTAAAAAACGTTAAAACTAATCAAGGTAAACAGAAATGTATATTATCATTTCCAGTGGTAGAAAAATATTTTTTTAAATGTTTGGATTTGGATTATACTCTTCTTCATGAATTAATTCATATTTGTGAAGCAGAACAAGATAGCGATTTTTCAATATTTATGACAAATGAAAATTATCATTATTTTAATGAATTTAGAACAGATGAAAAAGCTATAAGACTTTTGTCTAAATTAAGACAAGATAATATTTATATATTTAATCAAGATAATGATAGTATTTCCACTGAATCTGATTATAATAAGTTTATTCCTTTAATTGAGCCTCTTTTGGATGCTTATCGAGAATTAATAGATTATTGTGCTGTAACCAATGAAATTTCTCCCCTTTATAAAACTTTAGGAAAAGAGAATTTTGATAATTATTGTAAGTCGCTTAATGATATATATAATGAAATGGAGTATATGTTTAAGTTTTTAAATGAAGATGATGATATTAATATTTCAAGTGATTATTCTTACTTACAAATAGATAAGATGAAAGACTATTCAAAACGTAAAACTTTAAAATAAAAATGTATCTTGTTCGCTTGTGTTAAAGATACATTTGTGTTATTATTTACCTGGGAATACTTAGTATGGGTGTTTTACCTCTTTCAACCATCTTGATTTCAGGGGGTTAGAAAGGGGAAATGTTTATGAATAAGAAAGATTTTCTAATTTTATCATTGATAATAATTATTGTTCTTTTAATTATTTATAGATAGTAAAATACCCTATTACAATTTTGTAATTGGGGTATTTACACAAAAATATTTTTTTGAGGTAAATACCTAAATGGCAAACTAGGTATTCCCTTTTTTATAATATGTAAATTTCTTTTACATATTCATATTACCATAAATAATTAATTTTATCAAGAGAGATGATTATATGACTTTAAATATAGATAATGAAACTTATAATTTAGAGATAGTTAAGAAAACTACTACTAAAAATATTTATATTAGAGTAAAAGATGATTTAACTATCTATGTTACTTGTAATAGTTTAACTTCTAATAAAAAGATAATGAGTGTAGTAGAAGAAAATTTAGATTCTATTAGAAAAATGATTAAGAAAGTTAAAGATAAAATAAAATTTAATAGTGAATTTTACTATTTAGGTAAAAAATATGATATTATATATACAGAGTTTTGTGACTTTAAATTAGGTGAAAATAAAGTTTTTATTAAAAGAGACTTTGATTTAGATAAATGGAAGAAGAAACAAGCTTTAGGTATTTTTAGTGAACATCTAGAAATGTGTTATAATAACTTTACAAGAAGTATTCCTCATCCTAAATTAAGACTTAGAAAGATGACTACTAGATGGGGAGTATGTAATGTTAAAACTCATGTTATAACTCTTAATACAGAATTAATTACTAAAGATATAGGATGTCTTGATTACGTTATTTATCATGAGTTAAGTCACTTAATAGAAGCGAATCACTCTAAGAAGTTTTGGGCTATTGTAGAAGAGAACTGTCCTGATTATAAGAAGTGGAGAAAATTAACTAATAAATATGGAAGTGAGGAGTAGTATGGTTATAACTAGTTTAGATAATGATAAAGTTAAGTACTATTATAAATTACAGAAGAAGAAGTATCGTGATTTAAATAATGAATTTATGGTAGAGGGAGTTCATCTTGTTTTAGAAGCTTATAAAGCAGGTGTTTTAAAAGAAGTCTTGTTAGAAGAAGGAGAGGTTTTACCAATAGATGTAGAACAGATTGAAGTTAGTAAGGAAGTCTTAAAGAAAATAAGTGCTTTATCATCTCCTCCTAAGATGATAGGACTATGTAAAAAGATAATAGATACCACAATAGGTAAGAGAATATTAATATTAGATGAGATTCAAGATCCTGGTAATATGGGTACTATTATTAGAAGTGCAGTGGCCTTTAACATAGATACTATTGTAATAGGAGATGGTTCAGTAGATGTTTATTCTCCTAAAGTAGTAAGAGCAACACAAGGGATGATATTTCATGTACCAATAGTTTTCTATTCTATAGATAAATTAATTCCTATTTTAAAAAAATTAAAAATACCAGTACTTGCAACTAATGTTAAGTATGGGGAAGAAGTAAAGAACTTATCTCAAGATGAAAAAGATATCTTCGCCCTTATAATTGGTAATGAAGGTAATGGTGTTAATCCTAAGTATTTAGAGATGAGTGATAAATTCATCTATATACCAATGAATAGTGTTGTAGAAAGTCTTAATGTTGCAGTTGCTACTTCTATAATACTTTATGAAATGGATGATGTTGATGACTAAATTATATATAGGTAAAATAGTTAATACTCATGGTATTAAAGGAGAACTTAGGATTAAAGATAACTTAACAATTAATCAAAAAAATGAGATATTTAAAATAGGAAGTAATTTAATTATAGATGAGAAATCTTATAAGATAACTAGTTATAGAGTTCATAAAGACTATGATATGGTTATCTTTGATGGTTTTAATAATATAAATGATGTATTATTCTTGAAAGGTAAGAAAGTATATAAGTCTAAAGATGAAATTAATCTTAGTAATGAAGATATTTTAGATAGTGAACTTATTACTTATAAAGTTATAACTACTGAAGGTAGAGGAGGTAAGATTCTTGATATAGAAGAGACTGGTAATAATTATAAGATACTTAGATTATTAATAAACAATAAAGAATTATTAGTACCATATCACAAAGATTTTGTAAAAGTAGATAGTAATAAAAAAGAAGTCTTAGTAAGACTTTTGGAGGAGTTATGAAAATAGATGTATTAACCTTGTTTCCAGAGATGTTTAATAGTGTATTTAATGAATCTATTATTAAAAGAGCAATAGACAATAAACTAGTTGAGATTAATATTCATAATATTAGAGATTTTAGCAAAGACCCTCATAAAAAAGTAGATGATACTCCTTATGGAGGAGGTGCTGGTATGGTTTTAATGTGTCAACCGATATTTGATGCTGTTAAAGCTTTAAGAAGTGATAATTCTAAAGTAATATTATTAACTCCTAGTGGTAAGTTATATAAACAGTCTATAGCCTTAGATTTATCTAAAGAGAAACACCTAATTCTTATTTGTGGTCATTATGAGGGTTTTGATGAGAGAATTAAAACAATAGTAGATATGGAACTATCTATTGGAGATTATATCTTAACAGGAGGAGAGATACCTGCTATGGTCTTAATAGATTCTATTACAAGACTAATAGATGGAGTAATAAAAAAAGAAAGTTATCTTAATGAATCATTTACTGATAATCTTTTAGATTATCCAACATATACTAAGCCAAGAGTTTATGAAGGAATAGAAGTTCCTGATACCTTAGTTAATGGAGATCATGAGAAAATAAATAAGTGGAGAAGAGAAATGCAAATAGAAATAACTAAGAAGAATAGACCTGACTTATTAAAAGGAGATGATTCATGTGAATAATTATCTAGTAATAGAAAAGAGTTTTACTTATAATGGAGATTTAACTTTAGGGAAAGAATTAACTATTAAGTCTCATGACAATAAAGTATCTATATATAGTTTAGATATTCAAAAAGTCTTTATTAGTAATAAAGTCTATAAAAAATATTTAAAACTATTAAAATTAGTAGACTTTTATTTAACTAGTGATGATGATACAGGTACTGCTTTAGAAGAAGCTTTAAATGAAATAGAGAGGTTTAGACAACTTGTTAAAAATAAATACAAGGCTTATCTTTTAGATAAGACTCTAAAAGAAATGTCTTTAGAGTTACAGAAAAAAGTAATGGATGTTAAAAAGAGATTAATTTATATAGAAACAAAAGACTATGACTATACTAATGAAAATAGAAGAAGTAAATAACTCTTTACTTAAATTAATAATTGTGGTATCATAACATAGTCATTAAAGGGGGAGTTTAAATGATATTAATACCAGAACAAGTTAAAGCTTTAAGAGAAGAAATAAAACGCTTAGAAGAGAAAAAAAATGATTATCAAGAATATTTTAAAGAGTGTGATAAATCAACACTAGAACCTGGATTTGTAAAATTTCAGGACAATACTTTAGAAGTGGATGATTATAATACTATATGTAAAAAGTTAGATTCTTATAAAAGAGCTTTAATTGAAAATGAGTTTGTTGATTTAAAAGAGACTGATACTATTAATTATGGTACAGAATTTACAGTTTTGTTTGATGATACTAAAGAAGAGGAAACTTATATTTTAGTTCAAAATACTATAGGACTTATAAGAGCGAATATTAATAGTGAAAAAGGTTATATGCCTTATGATAGTAATTTAGGTAGAGTGGTTATGGGAAAGACAGTTGATGATAGTTTTTCATATACATTTAATTTAAAGGGTAAAAAAGATGCTATTACTATTACAGGTAAAATTGTTAATATAATAAGTAAATCTAATAAAGATATTCATTTTATAATGTCTAGACCTAAAGCTGCTAGAATTTCTAAGAAAAACGAGATAATAAGAAAGAAAGCTTATATGGAAAATGATACTAAAGAATTAAATAAACTACATGAAATAACACTAAGTCAGTATAAGTTATTAAAAGAAGAGCAGGAAAGATTATCTTATTCTTTAGTAAAGTTAAAGCAATATGAAGATAGAATTATGGTAGGATCTTTAGTTACGTTAAAAGATAAACGTGATAGAATTAAGAAATATATGATAGTAGATAAAGATAATTATGATATTCATAGTGAGATTAATGTTAATAGTGTAATTGGTTCTAAAATATTTACTAAACATAAAGGAGATTTCGTTAAAGAAAACTATTTTTATAGAGAAAATGGTAAAGGAAAAACTACTACTTATACAGGAGAAATTGTTGATATAGATAATAGTCTAGTAGAAAAAGAAGAAAGCGTTTATGCTAGTATTTGGTCTATATATTCAAGACTTGGTATAGTTAATAAAATGCTTAGAGAATCTAAGATAATTGCACCTTTATCTGATAATACAATAGGTATTGGTAGTAAAGTTAGTATTTTAACATTTGAAGATGGCATTATTCAAAATAGAAGAGTAGAGATTATTAATCAAGCAGTTTCTACTGAGTTAAATACAGATTATATAGAAGCGATTAGTCCTTTAGGACAAGAAATTATTGGTCTTAAAGATAATGAAATGTTTGATTATAGATATTATTCTACTGTAGATAATAATACTTTATTAGGAAATGGTATAGTTTATGATATTAATAATAATATGAATGAGGAACTTGCTAAAGATCCACTTACATATCAAAAGAAAAGAAGAGGTTAGGTTTCTTTTTCTATAGGAGGAGTTATGAAAATAGAATATAATTTAATTAAGCAAGAAAAAGATACTAAAGCAAGACTTGGGACTATTAAGACTAATTATGGAACAGTAGAAACACCTATGTTTATGCCTGTAGGGACAAAAGCTACTGTTAAAGGGTTAAGTCCTGAAGAAGTTAAAGAAACAGGAGCAGGAATTATACTTGCTAATACTTATCATTTATGGTTAAGACCAGGAGAAGATATTGTTAATAAAGCTGGAGGACTTCATAAATTTATGAATTATGATGGACCAATACTTACAGATAGTGGTGGTTTTCAAGTCTTTTCACTTGCTAAAAATAAAAAGAAAGATATTACTGAAGAGGGAGTACATTTTAAAAGTCATATAGATGGTAAAGATTTATTTTTAACTCCTGAAAAGTCTATAGAGATTCAAAATAAATTAGATAGTGATATTGCTATGTCTTTTGATGAGTGTCCTCCTGCTAGTGCCTCTTATGAATATTTGAAAAATAGTGTAGAGAGAACTATTAGATGGGCTAAAAGAGGTAAAGCGGTTCATAATAATAAGAATCAATCTTTATTTGGTATAGTTCAAGGTGGTGCGTATGAAGATTTAAGAAAATATTCTGCTATAGAAACAGTTAAGTTAGATTTTGATGGATATAGTATAGGTGGAGTTGCCAATGATGGAGAGAGTAAAGAAGATATGTATAAAGCGATAGATTATTCTATACCTTATCTACCAGAAGATAAAGTAAGATATTTAATGGGAGTAGGAGAGCCTATTGATATAATAGAAGGAGTAATTCGTGGTGTAGATATCTTTGATTGTGTCTTACCTACTAGAATAGCAAGACATGGACAGGCTTTTACAAGATATGGTAAGATTAACTTAAATAATGCTAAATATAAAGAAGATTTTACTCCTATAGAAGAGAAATGTGATTGTTATACTTGTAAACACTATACTAAGGCTTATATTAGACATTTACTTAATACAGGAGAAATGTTAGGGGGTAGACTTTTATCTATTCATAATATTAGATTTTTAGTTAGATTAACAGAAGAATTAAGAGTTGCTATTAAAGAAGATAGAATCTTAGAATATAAGGAAGAATTTTTAAAGAAATATGATAAATAATATAGATGCAGTATATATACATATTCCTTTTTGTAATTATATTTGTGCTTATTGTGATTTTTGTAAAGTGTTCTATAATAAAGAATATGTTAATAGATATTTAGATGCTTTAGATAAAGAGATAAATGCTAATTATAAAGGAGAAATTATTACTTCTCTATATATAGGAGGAGGGACTCCTAGTAGTTTAAGTTTAGGTGAATTAGAGAAGTTATTTAGTATTTTAAAGACCTTTAAGTTAAGTAAAGATTGTGAGATTACTATAGAAGTTAATCCCGATAGTTTATCTTTAGATAAAATAAAATTATTTAAAGATAATGGTGTTAATAGAGTAAGTCTTGGAGTTGAGACTATTAATAGTAAATTACAAGATGTACTTGAAAGATGGACTAGTAAAGATAGAGTTGTTAAATGTATTGATAGTCTTAAGAGTAATGATATTACTAATATAAATGTAGATTTAATATATGCAATAAAGAAAGAAACATTAGATGATTTAAAGAAAGATTTAGAGTTTTTAATATCATTAGATGTTCCTCATATATCTACATATTCTTTAATTATAGAAAATAATACTAAATTAAAAATAAATGGTGTTAAGAATATAGATAAGTCATTAGATAGAGATATGTATGAATTAATATCTAAGACTTTAAAAGATAATAATTATATTCATTATGAAATATCTAATTTTTCTAAAGAGGGGTATCAGTCTATACATAATTTAAAGTATTGGCATAATAAACATTATTACGGTTTTGGTTGTGGGGCTTCTAGTTATATAGATAATATTAGATATACTAATACTAGAAGTATTAGTAATTATATTAAAGGTAAAACTATTGTAGATAAAGAAATACTTACTACTAAAGATAAGATTTTTTATGAAGTTATGTTAAATTTAAGAACTAATAGAGGGATAGATAAAGAGATATTTAAAGATAAATATAATGTAAATATATGTGATGTAGTAGATTATAAAGATTTAGTAAAAATAGGAGTATTAAAAGAAGATGATAAATATTTAAGAGTAAGTGAAGAATACTTTTATGTTTTAGATGAAATATTATGTAAAATAATGGTTAAGTAGTAGTTACTACTCAGCCATAAATAAATAATTAATTGGCAAAAAAGTAAAAAAGTATGATATACTTAATAAGACGAGATATAACTGCAATCCAAAAATGTCTCGTCTTTTTTGTGATTTTATGAGATAATAAATATATCAAAGAAAGATGGGGTTGCAGTTATTATGAGTAGAAGTAAATTTAATAATGATATATATGATATGTATGAAAAAGAATATAATAAAAATTTAATATTAAATGTAATAAATTACAAAAATCACTTGATTTCCTCTAACTTCTATGATACATTGTATATAGATGGGAGACTTGTATAAAAGATGGTGAAAGGAGAAAATTTAAAATTTTTTCAAAAAAAGTGAATTTTGAAAATTCGGGGTACTTTTTGAGGTGAATTTTGAAAATTCAAACAGTGAAAATGCAAAATTCATCCCTATTTTGGGGGTGAATTTGCAAAATTGCCTTTTTGCAATCATTTATAGACTATGCTATATATATTGCAGAAGGAGGAATTGTATGAATAAAATACCAAGATTTATCTCATTAATGTCAGATACAACTGCAAAAGCTTTAATTAAAGATGATTATTATAGATGGTTTTATGAAGACTTTATTAAATTTGCAACTGGTATTGATTTAAAGGATTATATAGCAATAGATAATGAACTTAATACTGGTAATAAAGTTAAAGATTATAGAGCAGATACTATATTTCTTAATAAGAATAAGCTTGTTAACTTAGAATTTAATCAATTTGTTCATACTCATACAATGATAAAGAACATTAAATATGCTTTTAGAATGGCCGGTAACGGTTATTTATCTGGAGAACAGTACTATCATAGATTTGTGATACAAATAAATCTAAATAATATTATAAAGGATTCTAAAGTAAAAGAGTGGAACGAAAAAGATTATAAGTTAGAAGATTATAAGTCTAAAGCTTATTTAAAAGATGTAAGAATAATTACCATAGATTTAAGAAAGTATAAAGGTATTGTCTATGATGGAACTAATAAATATGAAACATTTTTATCAATGTTAACAGCAGAGTCATATGATGAGATGGAGCGAATAGTAGGAGATTTAGAGGAGGGAAAAATAATAATGAAAAAGTTAAAAGAATTAGGCTTAGATGATGAGTTTGGTATGTACTATGATGCTGAGATAGTACATAGAAAAGAAGTAAATTCTGCAAGAATTGATGGTAAAAAAGAAGGTAGAAAAGAAGGCAGAAAAGAAGGCAGAAAAGAAGGTGCTAGAGCAAGAGAAAAATCTATTGCTAAGAATCTTCTTAAAATGAATTTATCTGTTAAAGATATAATGAAAGCGACAGGACTATCTAAGAAACAAATAACTATGTTAATGTAGGAAGATACAACTATATCTACATTTAACGTAAATAATAGTAACAAGAGATGCTTTGACCATATCTAATTCTACTATTATAAATAGTTGTGTTACTGATATATAATAGAATTGTTTTGTAACTATTAAACCTATAACATGCAATAGCAAAGAGCAATTATATCAATTGTTCTTTTTCATCTCACTCTTTACAAACAAACGTTTATTGGATATAATTGATTAGAGCGAGGTAATTATGAATAAACAAGAAATATTTTTTGATGAATTAAATTATATAAAAGATGATTCCTTAAGAAAAAGTCTAGGTAAATTAATAGAATTACTACCAGATTATTTCTTTATGGAACCAGCATCATCTACTGGTAAATATCATCCTAAATATGCTTTAGGAGAAGGGGGACTACTACGTCATACCAAAGCTGCTACAAGAATAGGTTATGAACTATTAGGAGATTTATCTATTGGTAAGAAGTATACTTCTCGTGAAAAAGACTTAATGCTTATGGCACTTTTATTACATGATGGTTTTAAAAAGGGCCTTGTAGAAGAAAGATATACCCGTTTTGATCATCCCTTAATCGCTAGTAAAGTGATTATGGATAACTATGAAAAAGTAGGCCTAAGTGGTGAAGATGCTACTTTTATAAGTGATGCTATTAAAACACATATGGGAGATTATACTACTGATTATAATGGTAATGAAGTCTTAGAAAAACCTCAGACTAAATATCAAAACTTTGTCCATATGTGTGACTATTTAGCAAGTCGTAAATGTTTGTTAGTACCCTTTGATTCTAATAATAATATAGAAATGTAGGAGGTTATTATATGGGCAAAATTATTGTTATAGAAGGAATAGAAGGTAGTGGAAAAGAGACTCAAAGTAAATTATTAGTAGACTCATTAAATAAACTAGGTCTAAAAGCTATAGAATTTTCTTTTCCTATGTATGATACTCCTACAGGTAGAATCTTTAAAGACTGTCTATTAAGTAACAATAGTTATTTTCCTTGTAAGTTAGATACTCTAGATCCAGAACTTGTTTGTCTATATACTGCAGCAGATCGTAAATATAATATTAAAACAATAGAAAAGTACTTAAATGACAATTATATCGTTGTAATTAATCGTTATACTAGTTCTAATATGGCTAATCAAGCTAGTAAATATGAAAATCCTGATGATAGATTCTATATGTATCAGTGGATAGATAAACTAGAATACTGGCTTTTAAAACTACCTAAACCAGACTATACAATTCTTCTAAACATGCCTTATAAATATAATAATCAACTATCATTTGATTTAGTAGATAACTCTAAAGAAAAAAGAGTTTTAGAAGCATACTTAGAACTTGCAGGATTATATAACTGGGATGTAATAGATTGTATTGCTTATAACAAAGAGAAAACTATTGAGGAAATACATAAAGAAATAATAGAACTTTTAAAGAATAAAGGTATAATTTAAAAAGAGTTGGAGAAATTATTAGTAAGGAAGGCTGTGATTTTATATGGATTATTTACTAATACTTTTAAAAACTCTTTTCTTTTACTTTGCTATCGTTATATTCTATCGTTTTATGGGTAAAAGAGAAGTAGGAGAACTTAGTATTATAGATTTAATAGTATCAATTTTAATTGCAGAACTAGCAGCGATTAGTATTGAAAAATACGATAGTAGTGTTTTTCTTATGCTTTTACCTGCTACTCTTCTAGTAATACTTCAAATAGTTATTGCTAAAATCTCATTAAAAAGCGATAAAATAAGAACTATGTTAGATGGGAATGCCTCAGTAATTATAGATAATGGTAAAGTAAATTTTAAAGAAATGATTAAACAACGTTATAACTTGGAAGATTTACTTACTCAGTTACGTGCTAAAAATGTTAAAAGTATTGAAGAAGTAGAATATGCTATACTTGAAACTAGTGGTAAGTTATCTGTCTTTACTAAAGATGCTAATAATAGTGGACCATATCCTCTACCTTTAATATTAGATGGTAAAATACAACAGATGACATTAAAGAGAATAAGAAGAAAAGAAAAATGGCTCTATGAAATACTAGATACCAAAAAAGTAAAACTAGATGATGTGTTTTATGCCTTTTATAAAGATAATCAACTATTTATTATAAAAAATAGTGATTGTATCTCTTAATTAGACAATATATTTATATCTTTAATAATATGATAAGAGTATGAAAAAAGAATATTATTTACTACTTATCATTTTTTTATTAGTTATAGTTTATATCTTTATACCTAAAGATACCTTAAAAGATGAAGTTACTACTCCTAAAACAGAAGAAAAAAGAGCTGTGTTCATCTCCTATATTGAACTTGGTAATAATATTAGAGGTAAAGATGAATCTACTATGAAAAAAACTATTGATAATATGCTAGATACTGCTAAGTCCTATGGCTTTAATATGATAATATTACAAGTTAGATCTTTTAGTGATGCTATCTATAAATCTTCTATTTATCCTAGTAGTAGAAGTGTTGTTAATACTGAGGGAGAAGTACTTCCTTTTGATATACTAAAATACTTTATAAAAGTTGCTCATCAAAAAGATTTAGAACTTCATGCTTGGATTAATCCCTATCGTATTAGTAATACTAAAGATATTAATCTAATTAGTACCTCTAATCCTGCTTATAATATGTTAAACTCTACTGATGTAGAAGTAATGGATAATGGTATTTACTATAATCCTGCTAGTAGTAAAGTAGAGTCTTTAATTTTAGATGGTATCGAAGAGATAATTACTAATTATGATGTCGATGGTATTCACTTTGATGATTATTTTTATCCAGATTCTTCTACAATAGATAGTAATGAATATAATAAAGCTCTTGAAAAAGATAGAAATCTTAGTTTACAAGAATTTAGACTTAATGTTATTAGTTCTCTTGTTAAGAAAACTTATAATCTTATTAAAGACTACGATAAAGAAATACTTTTTGGTATCTCTCCTGATGGTAACATAGAAAATAACTATAACAGTAATTATGTAGATACTATTACTTTTGTAACTAAAGAAGGATATCTTGACTATATAATGCCTCAAGTCTATTATGGTTTCTTAAATAGTATTAAACCTTTTGAAGAGACTATTAAATCTTGGAATAACTTAATAACTATAGATATAGACTTAATACCAGCTTTAGCTTTCTATAAATCAGGTAATGTAGATAAATATGCTAAAGAAGGGGTAAATGAGTGGATAGAGTATAATAATATTATTTCAAGAGAAGTAATGTTAAGTAGAAGTCTATCTAACTATAGTGGCTTTGCAATATTTAGATATGACTCTATTTTTGGTAATAATTTGACAGAAAATGCTTTTTTAGAAAAAGAAAATTTAAAAAATATTTTAACTTAAAAGAAAGCATGTTATAATTAAATAAAGATAAGGAAAGTAGTGATACAATGAATAGAAAAGGTTTTACCCTAATTGAATTACTTGCAACTATTGCTATACTTGCTTTACTAATGTTAGTAGCAGTCCCGAATGTTATGAGTACGATTGATAAGAATAAACAAAATACATATGTAGAAGATGCTAAAAGAATGATTACTTTAGCAGAATATGAAGTTAGAAGTAATACTAGTATAGAGTTACCTACATCAGGAAGGTGTATCGTTATACTCTTAAGAGCTTTAGATTTAACTGATTTTAATGAAGGTCCAGAAGGAGGAAGTTATGACTTAGATAAATCATATGTAGTAATTGCAAGAAGTGGTAATAATTATATTTATATGTCTACTATAGTAGAAAATTTTGATGGTAATGTAAGAGGCATTCCTTTAACTACAAGAGATAATTTAAATAAAGAAAATGCTAGGACAAAGGTAGCGACAGGAAGTGATTTAAGTATAATAACACCTAGAGTAGGTGTAAAGTTAAGTGGTTATACAGTGTCAAAAATTATTGACACTTAATAAATAATTTGATATTATCAAATAGTAGGATATGGAGGTTAAAAAAATGAAAAAAAGAATGAACAGAAAAGGATTTACTTTAATCGAATTATTAGCAGTTATCATAATCTTAGCAATTTTGATGACTCTAGCAATTACTGCAATGTCAGGTTATATTAGAGGAGCGAGAAAAGATACCTTTGTAACAACAGCACAGCAATATGCAAATTCAGTTAGACTAAGTTTCGTAAATGGCGAATATTCTGCAACTGTTATGCCAAGTAGAGGAAAATGTTTAGTTGTTTCTACTAATACAGTCGCTCTAGAAAGTGGTTCTCATGAAAGTCCTTTTGGTCAAACTTATTCTGATGATAGTTATATTATAATTTTAAATGATACTACATCAGGACAAGATAAATATGAATACTTTGTTCAAATGAGTGATGCGGCAGGTAATGGTTTTGGAATATTACAAGAAAGTACTCTTGATGGAGATTTAGTAATTGAAAAAGATGTTTCTTCAGAAAGTAATTTCCAAGATGATATCGCTACTGGTGATACTATAAATCTATATAGTGCAACTAGTAGTACAACATACTCTGCCTATACAAGAGCAAGTTGTCAAGTATCAGGTGTAATTGAATAAAGAAAAATAACTTAAAAGAGTACAAAAGTGCTCTTTTTCTATTGTCAAAATTTAAAATTCCGTTATAATAAATATTAGTTCTTTAGGGAGGAATATAAATGGCGAAGTTACCTATTTTAATTATTAATAATGCAATACTTTTTCCAGGAATGGAGTATCGTGGAGAGACTACAGATTACATAGATCAAGGAGTAATTGATGCAGTTGATAAGACTGATAATAAAGAGCTTATTATAATCCACTCTATCGATAATATTAGTATTGATGACGTTACAGAATTTCCTAAAATAGGACTTTTAGCAACCTTAACTTTAAAACTTAATATTCCAAACTCTAAGATGCGTTATATCTTTATAGGGCTTAAAAGAATAGAGATAACTTCTTATGAAGAAGAAAATGGTGTGTACTATGCTAATTATAAAGAAATAGAAACGGCTAAAGATAATACCTTAGAAGAAGATAAATATCTAAATATGTTATATCGTAACTACGAGAAATATGTAAGAGAAATATCTAGTGTTAGTAATGCTATGTTAGGAGAAATATCATCTATTAAGAGTCTAGATAAACTAACTGACTTTATAGTGTCATTTCTTAATTTATCACCAGAAGTAAAGAAAAGTTATTTATACGAATTAGATTCAACTAAAAGAGCGATAAATTTAGTTAGTCAATTAAAAGAAGAAATAACTCTTGCTAAATTAGAAAAAGAAATAGAAGTAAAAGTACATAAAAGAATTGATGAAGATCAAAGAAAATACTACTTATCTGAGAAATTAAAGATTATATCTAATGAACTTGGTACAGTTAATAGTAAGAGTTTAACTATAGATAATTTTAATAAGAAATTAAAGAAATTAAAGTGTTCTAATAAAGTAAGAAATAAAATAAAAGAAGAAATAGAACATTATAACTCTATAAATGAAAATACTCCTGAAGCTTCTATATTAAGAGAGTATCTTGATTTAATGTTAAGCTTACCTTGGGATTATAAGACTCGTGATGTAACTGATATTAATGAAATAGAGACTACTTTAAATAATAGTCATTATGGGCTTACTAAAGTAAAGGAAAGAATAGTAGAGTATATTGCTGTTAAACAGAACTCTCCTAAAGAAAAAAGCCCTATTTTATGCCTAATAGGACCTCCTGGAGTAGGTAAGACATCACTTGCTAAAACTATCGCTAAAGCCCTTAATAGACGTCTTGTAAGTGTATCTGTAGGGGGTATTAATGATGAAGCAGAAATAGTTGGACATAGAAGAACTTATGTAGGGGCTCTACCAGGTAGAATAATTAGTGGTATAAGAAAGTGTGGTAGTTCTAATCCTGTCTTTATAATAGATGAGATAGATAAAATGACTAAAAACTATAGAGGAGATCCTGCTAGTAGTTTATTAGAAGTCTTAGATAAAGAACAAAATAGTACCTTCTATGATCATTATCTAGAAGAAGAATATGATTTATCAAATGTCTTATTTATTGCAACTGCTAACTATGAAGAACAAATTCCTACAGAACTAAAAGATAGATTAGAAATAATTTATTTAGATTCTTATACTGAGTATGAGAAATTATCTATTGCCAAAAACTATCTAATACCTAAAGCTTTAGATGAACATGGCTTAACATCGCTACAAGTCAATTTTAGTGATAAAGCAATACTTGATATAATAAATTATTATACTAAAGAAGCAGGGGTTAGGAATTTAGAAAGATTAATCTCTAAAATACTTAGAAAGATAGTAAAGAGAGTTTTAACAGAGAAGAATCCTGTTTTTTATGAGATTACTAGTAAAGACTTAGAAGAATATTTAGATAGAAAGATTTATACTAATAGAGAAAATAGGGAAACTAAATTAAAAGGAGTAGTTAATGGCCTTGCATATACAGAGTATGGTGGAGATATCTTACCTATAGAAGTAAATCACTATAAAGGAAACTCTAACTTAGTTTTAACAGGGTCCCTTGGAGAAGTAATGCAAGAGTCTGCTAAGATAGCTTTAAGTTATATAAAATCTAATGCTAAAAAGTTTAATCTATCTAAAGATATCTTTTCAGATGATATTCATATCCATGTACCTGAGGGTGCTATTCCTAAAGAAGGACCAAGTGCAGGTATTGCCTTAACTACCGCTTTAATTAGTGCTTTTACTAATACTAAAATATCTACTCATATCGCTATGACAGGAGAAATAACCCTTCAAGGAGATATCTTAAAAATAGGAGGAGTTAAAGAAAAAGTATTAGGGGCCTATAGAGAAGGAGTAAAGACTATTTACTTACCTTTAAAAAATAAAGAGGATGTTAAAGATATACCTAAAGAAATAAGAAACAAGTTAGAGTTTATTTATGTTTCTAATTATAAAGAATTATATAAAAAATTATTTGTTGGAGAAGAAGTATGCAGTTAAAAGATTTATCTATAGAAAAGAGAATAAAAGTTATTAATATAAAGTCCTCTTTAGCATATGAAGATTATTTAGAAGGTTTAAAATCATATGATTATAATACTTTAAAAGAAGGAATTAATGCTATCTTAGAAATAGAACCAGAATTTTTCTTAATAAATGAAAGTTTCTTAGACTCAGTTGTTGAAATAATATCTATTTATAATGGAGAAATTATTTTAGCAAGATTAAATAATTTAAAAAAAATATCTAATAAAGTAAAAGATAAAAGAAGAGATAAATTTTTATATAAAGAATATTTAAAAAGAGATATCTCCTCGTATGAAGACTATTTAGAACTATTAGATTTAGATGATCTATTAATAAATGAAGAAAACTACAACTATCTTTTAGATAATCCATATATCTTACATTCTATAAGTTATTTAAAACAAGAATTTAGTGATTATTATAGTAAAAATAGAAAAGCCGATAATTATCTATTAACAATATTAAATATTTTAGAGAAAAGAAATTATTATGATACTGATGCAGTAGTGGCAATTAATAGTATTTTAGAGGCGTTTCCTAATAAAGATAATGAAAAGATTATTACTTTCGCTAAACATATTTAGTAATAATCTTTTTTCTTGTATCATTTCTTGTATCATTTCTTGTGTCATTTCTTGTGTCATTTATATCATTTTTTATGTTTTTATCTAAAAAGATGGTATATAATAATTATATATGAGAGGAGGAATGAAGTTGATATTTAAAGAAGATTCTAGAACAGAATTAAAAGAAATAGTTACTGATAAATTAGAGGAGGAAGTAATTGCATTTTTAAATAAAAATGGAGGAAATATTTATATAGGCGTAAATGACAATGGCAAAGTTACAGGTATAAATGCAGATATTGACTCACTTCAAAATATAATAAAAGATAGGATAAAAAATAATATTTCACCAACTACAATTGGTCTATTTGATATAGATGTAGAGATGTTTGACGATAAAGAAGTAATTCATATTACTATTGCTAATGGTAATGAAAAAACTTATTATTTAAAAAGCAAAGGAATGACTTATGAAGGATGCTTTATTAGAATAGGAAGTTCAGTTGAGCATATGCATCAAAATGAAATAGATAATTTGTTGTCTGTCTGTAAAACTTAAACCTTCCCTAAAAAGAATAGTTTCTCCTAAACAAAAACTAACATTTTCACAACTTAAAATTTACTATGAAGAGATGGGTTACCCTATTAATAATAATTTTTTGGAACAACTTAATCTAAAGACAGAGGATGGAAGATTTAATTATTTAGCATACTTGTTAGCAGATAATAATGAAATATCTATTAAGGTAGCAACGTATTCTACTACAGATTCTTATGATTTAATAGAAAGTGAAGAATATGGTTATTGTTGTCTTATAAAAAGTGCTAAAAATATTATTAATAAGTTTAATCAAATTAATAAAACATTTACTAAAATAACATATGAAGACCGTAAAGAGGTTAAATTGTTTGATTCTATTGCAGTAAAAGAAGCTATTACTAATGCTTTAGTCCATAATGCTTGGGAAAGAGAATATCCCCCAAAGTTTGAAATTTTTAGTGATCATATTTCCATATCATCTACTGGAGGATTACCAAGGAACTTTACTGAAGAAGATTTCTTAAACGGATTTTCTGCGCCAAGATATCCAGAACTTATGAGAGTTTTTAAGGATTTAGATTTAGTGGAGCAGTTAGGAACTGGCATTATTAGGATATTAAAAGCATATGATAAAAGTGTTTATGAGTTTTATCCGAATTTTATTAGAGTTAATTTTAAATTCGATTATCCAGAAAGAGAAATTAATAAATTAAATATATTAACTGACAATAATATGTCTAATATTCAAATTGAAATTATAAATTTAATGAAGCAAGATAAATATATTACTCAAGATGAACTTGCAAAAAATATAGGAGTTAGTAGGTCAACTATTGCTAGGCAAATAAAAATATTATTAGAAAGAGAAAAAATTAGAAGAAGTGGCTCAACAAAATCTGGTTATTGGGAAATTATATAAGATTATTACTTTCGCTAAACATATTTAGTAATAATCTTTTTTTCTTGTCATATATTTTAACTAAGGAAAGGAGATAAAAATGAAACAAATAATAACTTTAGAAAAAGAGATAGCTTTTAAAACTATGGTAGGAGAAATTAGTAGTATTTCATTAGAACCCGATCTTGATTTTATTAATGATACTGAAATAGAGGGTAACCTAATAATATCCGGTACTTATAAAATGACAGAAGCTAGTACGATAGAAGAAGACTTTAGTTATAAAGTCCCTGTAGAGATTATGCTTACTACTGCTTTAGAAGAAGATACAAGGAAAGTAGATATTAATAACTTTACTTATGGAATTGTTAATGAAGAAGCCTTAAGTATTACTGTAGAACTTCTTATTGAAGGATTAGAGAAAGTAGATATTGAAGATACTCTAGAAGAAGAAAATAAAGACGTAGAAGAGGTTATAGAAACCAAGGAAGAGGTACCTGTTATGGAAGAAGAGACTGATATAAGATCTAGTGAAGACAAAGAAGAATCTACTGATAGAGAAGAAATAGAAGTCTTAACAACCGAAGAGGAAAAAAAACAACCAACATTTGAAGAAAAATTACCAAGTTTAGAAGATGTTACTATTAAAGAAGAAAAACCTACTATAAAAGAAGATACTATAGAAGTAGAATCTACCTTAAATGAAGATAATACTAGTAATAAACAAGTAATGGATTCAATATTCTCTGCTTTTGCCAATACTGAAGAGACATATTCTACATATTCAGTATACATATTAAGAGAAGATGATAATTTAGAAGAAGTAATGGCTAAATATAAAACTAATAGAGAAACTCTAGCAGAGTATAATGATTTAGAGAATCTTAAAGTAGGCTCTAAACTTATTATTCCTACAGTATTAGAAGTTAATGATTAATAAATACTCTTATATAAGAGATATTAAAGTAATAGATTATGATAAAGATAAAGTCTTAATTAAAAGAAAGAAAAAGTACGATATAAATAAAATATATAAATACTTAGATGATCATAATATTAATAATTACTTAAAACCATTTAAGATAACAGATAAAGAACTATATTTTAACTATTTAAATAAAAAAGACTTAGATAATGATGAAGTTGCCAAACATTTAATCTATGCTTTATCTGATTTACAAAATAAAACTACTATATATAAAGAAATAGATAAAGATAGATTAAAAGAAGAGTATGATGATTTTAATAATAGAATAAAATACTTAGAAGAATATTACTTTACTATGCAAGATATAATAGAAAATAAAGTATATCCTTCACCATCGGAATATCTCTTTATAAGAAATGTATCCATTATCTACAGTGCATTAAACTATTCTAAACATCTAGTAGAATCTTGGTATAAAATAATGAAAAATAAAAAAAATGAAAGATATGTTTATGCTCATGGTAAATGTGAATTAAGCCATTTTATTATTTCAGATAATGATTATTTTATAAGTTTAGAAAAAGCTCATCTAGATAGGCCTACTAAAGACTTTATTTACTTCTTTAAGAAAAACTATGAAGATACAGATATGTTAAGCAATTTTAATTTGTATCAACATAGATATCATTATAAAGAAGAAGAATATCTATATTTCCTTATAAATATAACAATACCTGATAAAATAGATATCTATCCATCTAGCTTAAATAAATGTATAGAATTAACTAAGTTTTTTGATAGATTAAAACTAACTAGTGATTTTATCTTAAAAAATGAGAAAGATAAGAAGCACTATGAAAAGCACTAATTCTATTAATAATAATAAAGCATGTATTCTTGTTACTAAGAATAATAGTAGTACTGCTTGATAACATATAATAACTGCAAGAGCAAGAAGAGTTCCTAAATAGAAGATACTAGTTCTTCTTTTTTGTTTGCAAAAATTACATCTACAAAAAGGACTGTGTTTATTTCCTCTAAAACGCATAAACATCACCTGTAATAGTTTATGAAATATTAAAAAAGATGTTAAAAAACTAAAAATAATGATAGAATGTATTTAGTAGGTGGTATTATGCTTAATGATTTAGAGACTAAAGATGAATTTGCAAGAAAGATAATGGGCTTTAGTAGTGATAAATGCTTAGAGTATGATAAAGTAGTAGAGCGTTATGCTTATCTTTTAGAATTATATGCTTATAGATTACCTGATAAAGATTTTATTAATATTGATAATTATGAGAATCTAAACTATAGTTTTAATTATTGTACAGGAAATCTTTTAGAAGAATATATAAATATTGATTTAGATACTGATAGTTTAGTGTTAAAAGCAAGTGAAAATGAACATTATAATGATATTTTAAAAGGTGCATCTAAAATTGTAGAGAGATTATATTATCTTGGTTTAGATGATATGGCATCACAACTGGGAGCATCTTTCTATGTCATCGCTAATGCTGTATATGACTATGAAAAGTCTTTTGAGGATATAGATATAAAAACACTTAGTTAGGAGTAATGTTATGAGAAAAATAAATACAATAGTTAAAAAAAGTGATATTACTAAGTTAAAGAGTTATTATGGAGAAGCTTTAGGTAATAAAGATTTTAAAGAATATGTAGATAATCTTGATATTAGTAGTGATATTTTAATTAAATATACATCTAGTATAGAAGATTGTGTTATAGAGAATAATAATTGTAAAAACTGTCCTGGGCTTAAGAATTGTCCTAATACTTTAAAAGGACATGTTTATACTGCTATTGAAGATGGTAATAACTTAAATTTTAGTTATATACCATGTGATAAACTTATTAAAGAAGAGAATACTTATGCTTATAAAAAGAATATAACTTGTTTTGATTTACCTAAAGAAATAAGTGAAGCATCTTTTTCTAAAGCTTATAGAGATGATAATAAACGTTTGCCTATCTTTAAATACTTTAAAGAGTTTATGGATAGTTACCTAAAAGATAAAAAAGGTAAAGGACTATACTTAAGTGGTTCTTTTGGAAGTGGTAAAACCTATTTAGTAGCAGCACTTTTTAATGAACTTGCTAAGAAAAATATATCATCTGCTTTAGTATATTATCCTGAGTTACTTAGAAGTTTAAAATCATCTTTTGGAAGTGACTATGAAGAGAAATTTGACTTTATTAAGACAGTGCCTATTTTATTATTAGATGATATAGGAGCAGAGAATACTACATCATGGAGTAGAGATGAAGTATTAGGACCAATATTACAGTATCGTATGGAAGAAGAATTACCTACGTTCTTTACATCTAATTTAACGTTAAATGAGTTAGAGAATGCTTTAAGTACAACTAATAATGGTACTGAAAAAGTAAAGGCGAAAAGAATTATTGAAAGAATAAAACAGTTAACAGTTCCTTTAGAGTTAATTAGTAAGAATAGAAGAAATTAAAGATATTGGATTTACTTTGTTATAATTAGTAAATCTTTTTCTATTGACTAATGTTATCTCTTGTGATACATTGTATATAGATGGGAGACTTGTATAAAAGATGGGGAAAAGGAGGTTGTAAAAAAATTTAAAAAAGTATGAATTTTGAAAATTGAGGGTACTTTTTAGGGTGAATTTTTAAAATTCAAACAGTGAAAATGCAAAATTCACCCCTATTTTGGGGGTAAATTTGCAAAATTGCCTTTTTGCAATAGTTTTTAGACTGTGATATAAGAATTGCAGAAAGGAGGAGTTTATGAAAAAACTTCGTAAAAAACAAATTCCAAAGAATGTCTCTAATGAAGAGATTAGAGAATATATGATAACTAATAACTTTGTTTATGAAGGAACTCTTGACTCTGTTTTCAAAGCCATTATGAGTGGCTGTTTACTCTACTTAGCAGATTTAATATCTAAACTAACTGGACTTGATAAAGCTTTTATTATTAAAAACTTTAAAGAACAAAACGTTGAACATAAAATAGCGAATGCTCTAGAAAGAAAAAAAGTATCAGACTTTATCTTTAAATTACCAGGCTTTATTATTAACTTAGAATGTAATCGTGGATACTGGGATGGTTTAATAGAAAGAAATGATGCTTACTTTTGTAAACTAAAAGGAGAATTATTAAGTAAAGGTGAAGAGTATAGTAAGAATATCAAAGTAATCCAGATTAATTTAGATATATTTGATAACTTTGAAGAGTGTTTAGGAAAAGAAAATATTACTAAATTTCATATGAAAAATAATGAAAACATAATAGAAACAGAAACTAGTGAAAAGATACATATAGATATGATGAAAAGTTATAATAAGTATCTAAATGAAGAAGAGTTAACTAAATTAGATAAAGAGTTAGTAATATTAATGTTAGATGAT